>NZ_SMAB01000001.1 GCF_004342885.1 Tepidibacillus fermentans | reverse complement strand
TACTGCGTAAACTTAGGAACCGTCGTGTACCGAACGGTACGCACGGTGGTGTGGGAGGTCGGTTACTCAAATAATGAGTAACTTCCTACCCGATTTGCATATATTACGGCAACATGCGCCGGTTAAGCATGGAATTTGAAGGAGGTAATTTTATTATGCAAGATGATGTTTTAAATACCCAAACTAATCCAGTTGACCAGAAAGGTTATTTAAAAATTTGCACCAAGGCGGAAATTGAAAAGAAGAAAAAGCGACTGTCCATGTTTCAGTCGCTTTTTAACATCTATGCAATTCTACTCGCTATCTTTTTGGTTTTCTTTTTCATCAGTAGTTTTTTGTGGAATCAATGAATCAGAGATTTCTTCTAAATCAAATTCTTGAATAAATTCATCAATCACCATTTCAAGGGCCTTTAACTCGCCGCGAATTTCAGGATGAATCGCTTTATATTCTTCTTGTTCTAATTGGCGCTTCAACGTATTTCTGCGAATGAACATTCTTTCTAAGAAGTTTAAGATTTTCCCTCTACGAAAAGTTTGGGCCATTGTACGCTTACGGAATATCTCAGGCATTTCTTCACGGCCACAATAATAATGATGTCTCATACCACCACCTCGTTCAAACGGCATCATCATCCCATGTCCATATCCATGAAAAGGCCCTCTTCCCCATTTTTGATGAAACATGTTAAGTCCTCCTTTTTAAACGAATAATGAATATCTTTGTATACAAAAGTATACATTATTTATTTTTGGAATGCAAGGATTAAAAAGTGATTTTTTCTCTTCTCCATAAAAATTTCATAAATCAGTTGTAAATTATTAACCAGAAGGAAGTACAAACTATCAAATAAGAAGGAGGAGACAATTATGGGTCCAGGATTTGGTTATATTGGAGGCTGTGGAATAGGAGGTGGATTTGGTATGATGTTTTTTGGTTTGATTATCATCGGTTTGATTATCTATTTCATCGTAAAAGGTCAAAATAATCATCATCAATATGTACAAAAAAGCGTTCCAAACTCTGAAGCATTAGAGATCGCAAAAATACGACTTGCCAAAGGTGAGATTACAACGGAAGAATATGAAAATATTAGGAAGAATTTACTTTAATTTAAAAACCCGAGAAGGGGAAAAAAGATAATGAAAAAGAAACTTTTGATTGGAATTCTAGCTCCCGCATTGCTATCTCATGTGACAGATGAATCCTGACTTAACAATTGAACAATTAAAAGAACATTATGAAAGCATGCATGGAACTGTTGGATCTTCCAATAGTAACAACTTCCAACTATGATAGCAAAATCTTGATAAAGTGGCCGAATAGGCCGCTTTTTTATATGAGTAAATTTCATACTATCCCAGTCTTTTAAAATCACGAAAAATAGTGTAATCTATATTCCAATATCAGCAAAGACATAGATAGGGGATTAAGATGAAACAAATCTATTATGTTCTACTGCTTTTCACAAGTATGTTATGGGCAGGTAATTTTGTAGCTGGAAAATTTCTAATCGGTCATGCTTCATTTTTAACTTTAACGTCGATTCGTTGGATGATTGCTGTTCTTTTTCTTCTTCCTTTTGTTTGGATAAAAGAAAAAAGATTATTCCCGCCAAAAAAAAGCCTGTTTTTATTGTTCTTAATGGGAATGACTGGGGTTGATCTATTTAATATTTTTATGTTTCTAGCATTGGAAAGAACCAGTGCAGATAATGTAGGGCTGATTTCCGCCCTAAATCCAATTGCGATTGCCATTACCTCTTTTTTTATTTTGAAAGAGAAAATGAGTCTTCGTCAGGTAATAGGGATGGTTCTTTCATTTCTCGGTGTCTTAGTCGTGATTTCTCAAGGAGACTGGCAAAGAATTCTAAACTTTTCTTTTAATACGGGAGATTTATTTATGCTAGCTGCGGTTGGCGCTTGGGGCCTTTATTCAGTTGTTGGGAAAAAGGTGATGAATCAAGTTACTCCCTTTATGTCCACCTTATGGGCAGGAATATTCGGGGTTCTTACCTTGCTACCCTTTAATCTGTTTACGTTTAAAGTTACCAATCCATACGTTTCTTTTTGGTTGGCAACAGGGTATGTAAGTATAGGGGCAACAGTGCTTGGGATGGTCTTTTGGAATCTTGGTGTGCAAAAGATTGGCGGAACGACATCAGGAATGTTTTTAAATTTTAATCCGATCTTTACCGCGATCTTTGCATATGTGTTATTAAATGAACATTTTTCTTTTGTACAAATGATCGGAACGTTATTCGTGATTATTGGAGTTTATATTTTTACATTAAAAAGCAATTCTAAGCAGGCTGAAAAGGATAAAGAGATAAATATATCTGCATAAAAAAAGCGACTGTGTCTACATACAGTCGCTTTCGTATACGATGTAAATTTATTCAAAAACTTGATCCCATTTTTTTCTTTGGGCAAGGACTTTCCTTGCTATTTCTTTAGCCCCTTCAAGACTATGGCTTTTTGCGTTTCCACATTGAATTTCATTGGCTGCTGGGACTTCTGTTGCATGTAAAACATCTTGTAAAGTCTTCTCTAAGACATCTAATATTTCATCATAGTTGGAATGATTCATCACCGTTAAGTAAAAACCTGTTTGACATCCCATCGGACTTAAATCAATCACAGAGTCACAGTGATTCCGAATATTTTCCGCCATTAAATGCTCTAACGAATGAAGGGAAGGCATATCCATAAACTCTTTATTGGGTTGGCAAAAACGTAGGTCATACTTAAAGATTTCATCCCCGTGAATTCCCTTTTTCCTATCTACCAAACGAACATATGGAGCTTTGACTTTTGTATGATCAAGGTTAAAACTTTCAACATTCATCTTCTCACTCACGATTTTCCACTCCTTCATTATGTATAAGTTATTTAAAAATTATCACAAACAAATAAGTATCGCAATGAATAGATCTTCATTTTTTCTGCACATTTATTGTTTATCCTTATTTACGTAAGGGAGAACAAAGTAAATTTTTTAAGGAGGAATGAAAATGTGTGGTCCATTTGGACGTTTTCATGTAGGATATTATGGCCCAATGCAAAGACCAATGGAGTATGATCATCGATCTGAACCCTCGAATATGCAACATCATCAACATGTTAGTGGGACATTGAATCAAGATGAAAGTGCCTTGGGTATTTTACAAAAAAGATATGTAAAGGGCGAAATTTCTGAAGAAGAATATCAAAAAATGAAACGAGTTTTAATTGAGCAATAGTTTAGAAGTAAAAAGTGACGATAAGGAGAGAAAACAATTATGAAGAAAAAGATTGTAACAGGTATTTTGGCTGCAGCATTAGTTCTTGGTGGAGGTACAATGGCTTATGTCAGTTATGCACAATTCAATTCACCACTACTCACGAATAAAGAGCAATCGATTCAGCGAAATGTAAGTGATCGGGTTGAAACACAGCCAATGAACTATGAGTTACCAACAGTTCCATCCGAGTCGCAAAAAAATAGAGCTATACCTAATGTAGAACAAGCAAAAAAAATTATGGAACAGCAAGGAATCAACGTTGAACAAGCTCAAAAAGTTATGGAACAACAAGGTATTGATGTAAACGAGATGTACAAGCTGATGAATTCAGGGGCTAGTTTTGAACAGATGAATGATTTTATGAGCAAACAAAATGTCGATTATGGTAAAATGCAAGAATATATGAACCAAGTGAATCCATATGGAAATGCAAATCGACAAAGCAACAATTTTCAAGGAATGAGAAATTTTAGATAATAAGAGAATACTGTATGTTAATCAATGACCCCCTTTTTATTGAGTGACTGAGTTAGATTCAGTCACTTTTTTTATGTGCGCCCAGCATGGGCGCAAACTAGTCGGTGAAAGTCCGATACGGGGGCTGGTAGTGCCAACCGTTATTTGCCTGCCTTTAATTCTATAAAAATCCATAAAAAATGAATAATTGTAACCGTCAAGTAATTTTGAACACTTTTTGTTAATTAATTTTTAAGAGTTCATTGTAAAATTAAATGCAACAAAATAAATATATAGAAAACGCCATGGTAAATCCGTTATGATTAAGTCGTCCAAAACCATACATAACAGGAGGATTTACCGATGGCTTATTCTAATCATAACACAAAGAAACGTCATTTCAAACATCTCACTCCATATGAACGAGGTCAAATGGCTGCAAGACACCAAATGATCTATTTCTAAAAGAATTGCAAAATGTCGCTTAATCTTACTGGATTTGGTATTTTATATTTTGTTGCATTTATTATTGCAATTTAGGTAAATTTCTAAATAAATAAGCATTTACAAGGTTATCAATAAGTTTTGAAATATAGAATATACAATTTTAAGCGAATCGTCTATTAACTTGAACCTGGCGTTTTTTTCATGGTTCAGGGTATAAAATCAATGGTTATAAAGAATAATGTTCTCTATTTTTTTTCAATGATTATACTTATTTACGAAATTTTAATTCTGTGCTATATTAAAAACCAACAGAATAGAAGATGTTATGTTAGAGTTGAGAATTGGCAAAGAGCCAATGAGGAGAAAATGGAGGAGAGTTTAGATGAGAAGAGGTTTATTTATTGTAATTAGTCTTATTATGGTTTTATCGCTATTTACTGGATGCGTGAAAGAAACCCAACCGGAGAATTCGTCGGTAAAGGATGATTCTTCAAATGCAGTACCACTCAAGATTGGAATTACACAAATTGTGGAGCATCCCTCTTTAGATTCGATTCGTGAAGGTATATTAAAAGGATTAGCAGATAACGGTTTTGAAGATGGCAAGAACATCATCGTAGATTATCGGAATGCTCAAGGAGATCGAAATGTAGCGACTACAATTGCACAAAAATTCGTTACCGATAAAGTAAATATGATCATTGCGATAACCACACCATCTGCACAAGCTGCTTTTCAAGCAACTGAACAGGCAAAAAAGAACATTCCAGTTGTATTCTCTGCGGTTACCGATCCGGTTGCTGCTGGTTTGGTGAAAGCCTTTGACCAACCTGGAGAAAACATTACTGGAACCTCTGATATGGTTCCCATTGAAAAGCAAATTGATTTAATCAAAGAAATGGTACCAGATGTAAAAGCGATTGGTATCGTATATAATTCAGGTGAAGTAAATGCAGAAGTTCAGTTAGGAGCAGCGAAGAAGGCTGCAGAAGCAAAAGGCATCAAAATTGTGGAAGCAGGAGTAACCTCTACTTCAGAAGTGAGTCTAGGAACTGCGTCACTCATCGATAAAGTTGATGCACTTTTTATTCTGAATGATAATATGATTGTTTCTGCTTTGGATGCCGTGTTGAAAGTTGCAAAAGAAGCAAAGATTCCATTATTTGCATCCGATGGGGACTCTGTAAAACGAGGAGCAGTAGCCACTTACGGAATAGATCAATTTATGATTGGGGTTCAAACTGGAGAAATGGCAGCCAAAATTCTCAAAGGTGAATCTCCAAAGAATATTCCTGTTGAGGGAATCAAAGAGGTAACCTTAATCGTTAATGAAGAAGCCAAAAAGAACTTCGGTTTAAAATAGGTAACTGTCACCACACACTTAGAGAACTATTGGAGACAGTTATCTTTGACGATGTTTGAACGGTCTTAAAGAGAATACACTTTGAAAAATGCAGCATTTTGAAAAGGATAGTTTAAATTGAAGAGAATGTATTAAAGAAAAAGGATGGAGTAGATTCCATCCTTTTTTTCGTGCGCCCAGCATGGGCGAAAACTAGTCGTTGAAAGTCCGATACGGAGGCTGGTAGTGCCAACCGCTAGCTTAATTAAGCGGATTGCTAGCGAGCTGAATCATCTCGCACTATGGGGAAATGCTTACGGACAAGGGTGTCCACCGCGAGGTGGTTCATTAAGTCCATTACTAGCTAACATTCTTCTTGATGAAGTCGACAAAGAATTGGGGAAACGGGGACTTAGTTTATGTTGCTTGCTGATGATTGTAATATCTACGATAAAAGTGAAAAGGCTTGCAACAGAGTAATGAGGAACATAAGGAAAATCATTGAAGATCTCCTAAAATTGAAGGTGAATGAAAATAAGAGTGCCGTAGACCTTGTATCCAAAAGGAAATTTCTTGGATTCTCATTCTACTTGGATAAATTACTTTGCATTGCCAAGGCCTTTTTCAATCTTAATACTTTCTTAACAACTTCTAGAAACTTTTGTGAAAAGAAAATGATAGATTAAGCGTAGCTGATGGATAAGAATGGAGGGATCGAATTTGAAGAAAAGGTTAGAAAAATGGAAGACGAAAAAACGATTAACGATTATAGTCCTAAGTGCAGTTGTTCTATTATCAGGTGGGGGATTTAGCTATTATTATCTTACTGCTCAAGAAAATGTAGCAGCAGTATCCTACCAGACAAGCAAGGTTAAGAAAGGTGATCTTACGGTTACGGTGGATAGTTCAGGCGTTATTGAATATGGGAACCAAATGGATATTACGCCTACAGTAAATGGGACAGTTACTAAGATTTATGTTCAAGAAGGTGCAAAGGTTGAAGCAGGTGATCCACTTTTTGCTGTAGACGATAGCAGTTTACAAAATCAGATCAATCAAGCAAAGAATGAGTTGAAAAGCGCTCAGATAAAGTTAGCCGATTTATTACAGACTACTGTAAGTAATGTGAATAAGGTGACTGTTGATCGACTATTAACGATTTATGCACCAGCTGATGGTTATATTCACTATAATGTTCAGACAGGTTCGCCAGTTGGTGGAAGTACAGGAGCAAGTAGTAGCATTGCTACAATTCAAAATAAATCAATAATGAGATTCATTGCGAATGTTCCTGTTGAAAGAATAACTGATGTAAAAGTAGGTCAAGTGGCAGAAATCCAATCTGATGATGGAATAAGTAAAGTTATTGGGAAGGTTGAACGAATCTTCAATACTGAGGTTTGGGTTACCGTCAATAACCCTGGAAATCTGGAAAAAGGGTTAAAAGGAACAGCAGTCATTCAAACAGCAGCAGAACCGATTGAAGATGCAAAAGGGCAATATGAATATGTATCTGATGAAGTTATGGTCTTTTCCAAGGTAAGCGGAAATGTAGAAAAACTATATGTGAACAATGATACCTATGTTAAAAAGGGAACACCGATTATAAAAATTAGTAATCCTTCTTTAATCAATGATATTGAAAGTCAAAAATTAAATATTTCCAATATCCAATTAAAAATTGATCAACTAGAGAAAGAAAAAGACTCCCTAATTCAAAAGGCACCGATTGCAGGAATTATCCGCGATCTATCGATAGCAGAAGGGCAAGCCATAGCTCCATCTAATGCAGGTGGAAGTAGCGGAATCGCAAAGATTGAAAGCAATGATCTAGTAGCAAATATTGAGGTCGATGAAGTGGATATTGCGAAGGTAGCAGTTGGCCAAGAAGCAAATCTAACCATTCAAGCTTTACTAGGGGAAACGATTATTGGAAAAGTTAGCTCCATTTCGACAACTGGAATTGTGAAAGATGGCGTAACAACCTATAAAGTGACGATTATTTTCCCTGCCAATGAAAAAGTAAAAGCGGGAATGACAGTGGATGCTTCAATCATTGTGGCGAAAGCAGAAAATGTTTTAATGGTCCCTAACTCTAGTGTGATTGAAGTAAAAGATGGGAAATCTGTTCGGGTCATGAATGGTGATTTGATCAAGATGAAGCCTGTAGAGGTGGGTATTAGCAACGATACGATGACTGAGATTAAAAGTGGATTATTAGAGACAGATGTTGTCGTCACGGCTGTCGTTACACCCACAACGTCTTCATCCTCTGGTACAACGTCATCTAATTCTTCTCTCGTTCCTTCTAATGTTACCGTTCCAGGTATCAATGGTGGAGGAGGGAGAAAGTAGATTATGTTACGCTTAAATAACATCAACAAGGTCTATGGGATGGGCGATACAGAGTTTTATGCTCTAAAGAACATCGATGTTCATGTGAAGGAAGGCGATTTTGTAGCGATCATGGGACCGTCAGGTTCAGGAAAATCAACATTGATGAATATTTTGGGTTGCTTGGATAAACCGACTTCTGGAGAATACTTTATTGGCGAACATGAAGTGAGTCAGCTTTCGGATGATGCGTTGGCATCGATTCGTAATCAGTATCTTGGATTTATCTTTCAAAACTATAATCTATTGCCAACATTAACTGCCGTTGAAAATGTTGAGCTACCATTAATCTATCGGGGATTAAGTCGTAGTGAGAGACGAGAAAGGGCAGTAGAAGCACTAACAAAGGTTGGATTACAAGAACGGCTCTATCACCGCCCTAGTGAGCTATCTGGAGGACAGCAACAACGGGTCGCTATAGCAAGAGCCATTGCAGGGAATCCTACCGTATTACTAGCAGATGAGCCTACTGGAAACTTAGATAGTCGCTCAGAATTAGAGATTTTGGCGATATTCCAGGATTTGAACCGTCAAGGAATGACGATTTTAATCGTAACTCATGATGAGGTCGTTGCAGAGCATTGTCGTCGAATCATCCATGTTAAAGATGGTGAAATTATGACAAACAAGCTTATCCAAGAAGAATTAAGAAAAGATGCAGCGTATCAATTGACCACACTGCAAGTCAGCGAGGTGGTTGGATGAATCTATTTGAGAGTATACGTATTGCATGGCTTGGAATCAGAGGGAACAAGATTCGGTCGTTACTTACGATCCTTGGAGTGATTATTGGTGTTGCTGCGGTGATCTCGCTGATTTCTATTGGTCAAGGTGTTACGAAAAAGGTATCTTCGCAAATTGAAAGCCTTGGCACAAATTTGATTGTTGTTACAGGAATGAGAAATCAGGGGGGCGTGATTACGAGAGATGACATGAAGTTATTTGACAAATCACAATTAATTTCTAAAGTCGCTCCATCGATTTTTAAAACTGGGGTGAATGTAAAATGGGGAAATTCTACGCTGGGAGTGACGGTAGAAGGAACGAATGAAAACTATATGGATGTTCGAAACTTTCATGTTCAACAAGGAAGATTCATCACAATCGAGGACGTAGAAAAACGAAAACGGGTAGCGATTGTCGGTCAAGATGTGGTAACTGAATTGTTTGCAGGTCAAAGTCCAATTGGAGAAAGCATCACGATAGATGGTCAAAGATACTCTATAGTTGGAGTGATGGAGCCAAAAGGGGAAGTGATGGGGCAAGACCTAGATCACTATATTTTTATACCCGTTAGTTCAGCAGAACGATTATTTGGATCAACAAAACTGAATACGATGTATGTACAGACCGCTTCCTCAGATCAATCTCAGGCTGCGATTAGTGAAATTGCATCCATCTTTGAAGGGAAATTCGGAAAACCAGACCTTGTGAAGATTACTAGTCAAGATCAGCTATTAGGAACGATGGATTCGATGAGTAAAACATTAACGATGATGTTAGGTGCCATTGCAGGAATTTCCTTACTTGTTGGTGGTATTGGAATTATGAATATAATGCTGGTATCTGTTACCGAACGTACTAGAGAGATTGGTATACGCAAAGCCATTGGGGCCAAAAGAAGGGATATTTTATCTCAATTTCTTATTGAATCAATCATTTTAAGTATTTCCGGTGGAATTATAGGGATCATCATTGGAATTATTGTTTCAAAGGTCGTCTCTTCGTCACTTGGTTGGGTAACCATCGTTTCATTTTGGTCGATTCTATTATCCTTCTCGTTCTCTGTATTAGTAGGCATCTTCTTTGGGATTTACCCGGCATTAAAGGCATCAAAACTAGATCCAATAGTCGCTTTACGACATGAATAGAAAATGGGGGAATTGAAAATGAATCAATTTAAAAAAAGCAAGAAAGTAATAGGTATGTTTTTGTTCATTGTTCTAATTGTAACCACGTTTGTCGGTTGTTCGTCATCAACAGCTGCAGATGTAACGACGGATATGACGAAATTCTTTGCTAGTATAAGTCGGATTGAGAGGGAAACCCCTCAAGGATTAAAGCTTACTAAGGAACAAGCAGAACAACTTCTAACCATTATTAATCCAGTTGTAGGAGGAATGCCATTAACTCCAGATTTAGCAGAAACAATGCTAAAGGATGCAGAAAATCTATTAAATAAGGAACAATTAAAAATGATTGAAGATACCAAATCTAAGCTAGGCACACCAACTGAAGGAATGACACCAGGAAGTGACCAAGGACCAGGAAACGGATCAGGAACACCAGGTAACGGTACACCTGGGAGTGGCGCAAATGGTGGAACTAACATGTTCATCCGCTTAGATGAAACAATAACAGAAAACTATTTGAAATAGACGAGGAATCAAACAGCCCATCACTAAGGGAAACTACGACAAAACGAGGCGTGTTACCCCTTGGTTGTTTCGGACCAACCAAGGTTTCCATGTAAATGCAGACTTTAACGGGAGCCTCAACATCTTGTGGCAAGCCTATGAAGGTATTCCCAAGATGATTTAGTCTGTGAGGGATAATGGATGTGTGAACCATCCCAAGCGAATAAGGGTGACCTATTGTAAGGCGGAAACTTAAATACCAATCTTCGCTGAAGAAAGTTCCAATTCTAAAGGATAGGAAGCCCCCACCACTTTAGGTGGTGGGTAGTTCACTATCTTTCATCATCTTCGTCATCAGGTTTTGGGGGTAATCCCATTAGTCCAGGTCCGCCAGGTCCAAAACCACCAGGTCCGCCAGGTCCAAAACCACCAGGTCCGCCAGGTCCAAAACCACCAGGTCCGCTAGGTCCGAAACCATCAGGTTCGCCAGGTCCGAAACCATCAGGTCCGCCAGGTCCAAAACCACCGGGTCCGCCAGGTCCGAAACCACCAGGTCCGCCAGGTCCGAAACCATCAGGTCCGCCAGGTCCGAAACCACCAGGTCCGCCAGGTCCAAAACCACCAGGTCCGCTAGGTCCAAAACCATCAGGTCCGCCAGGTCCGAAACCATCAGGTCCGCTAGGTCCGAAACCACCAGGTCCGCCAGGTCCGAAACCACCGGGTCCGCCGGGTCCGAAACCACCAGGACCTCTCGGACCAGGTCTTCTAGTATTACCCTTATTTTTATTTCCGGGGATTGGACCTCTTGGTCTTCCACGTCTAGTTCTACTTTGTTGAGCCATCTGCCGAATCATATCAAAGAAATTGTTTTGGGCCAAATAATAAACCTCCTTTGATTTTTTTGAAAAGTTCACTATTAAACTATGCACGGGTTGAATAAATTGGAATAAGGGCAAATATCTATTTTTGAAGGAATATCTTCTATGAATGGAGTATCTTTATATCGGATTAATGCTCGCTACGCTTGTCCGATTTTTTCATGGTCGTATTTCTAAATTACTTTTTACGTTATCGGTTTCGTAAGAGTAAGGAAGATTTAGCAAGCCATTATTTTCATGGAGAATATCATTAAGGTTAAAATATAAACAAAAGAATAAAAATAATAAACCAGCCTAAAAATGGGCCGGTTTTTACACTATCTAGGTATTTATTTCAACGATTCAATAAATCTCATCAAGGATTTTCGTTGTTCTGGCGTTAATTCTAATGCAACATCGACTAAATGCTGAATATCTTGCGGCAGGGGTTTATGATTAATTTGCTCCACTCCAAGCTGGTTAATCACATCTTCTAATAATAATTTTGTCTCATCCAATTGTTTATAAATATGTATCAATGATTTTAGAATCGATTCATTCATCGGCTTCCTCTAACACTAATAATTTTTCGATTTCTTTCTTAATCTTAATCAGTTCTTCAGGTGTCATTTTTTTTACATCGCGAATCATATGGTCTAATTTAATCGAACGAAACTCATCAAGATAGGCTGGAATGGATTGAGAACTGATGGCCATTTTTTTACCCCCTTCTATCATTCAGTGCAAGAATTATATTACCACGTCTTTCGGCAAAAATAAACATGAATATAGGCTCAATTTTGTAAGTTCTTGTAGGAAAAAGTCGGATTTAAAGGAATGATTGGTTTTAGGGGGTGGAATAATGGCTTATTTGGTGTATGGTTTGTTTCTCGTTTTACTTGTGGTTGATAATCCGTTTAAAAAAATTCACATTCAGTCAAATTTAAAAAAAATCTTAGACTGGTCTTTATTGATTTCTGCACTGATTCACGGGTTTGTAGAGTGGAGGACTTTAGAACCATTTTCTTTTTCTCCTGCCTTCATTTCTGGGGTTTTATTTTATGGATTGATCTTCACTTTTATTGGTGCAGGTGAAAATAAGGGAATTGAAGATAAAGCAGCAAGAAAAATTTTTAAAAGAATGAGTTGGGTTTTATTGTTTTTTATTAGTTTGTTCCATGTTTTTAAAGTCTTATAATGGAAATAGTTGCTTTTCTAATCAAGTAAAATAGTGGATAAAAATTAAAAAGAGGGGAATTGGGATTCAATGGGTAACGGATTGGATAAAAGAATTGAACGATTCATGAATTGGATGAAAAGAGAGCAAATTGAACTTGCTTTAATTACAACACCAACCAATGTTTATTATTTGACAGGGTTTTATACAAATCCTCACGAACGGTTTATGGGATTATTTTTAACGGTCACCGGTGATGTATTTTTAATTGTGCCTGAATTAGACAAGAATCAAGCGATTGAAAAGAGTGGTTTATCAAGTGTATTAGGTTATTCTGATTCGGAAGGACCTGACTTTATCATCGAAAAAATGGTTCAGGTCAATCGAAACACGCGAATGGGAATTGAACAAGGGAATATCAATTACAAAACGGTTTTATGGCTACAAAGACTGCTTCAGGTTGAAAACTTTCTTGATTTGGAATCAGGTTTTAACGAATTACGACTGATTAAAGATGAAACAGAAATTAAATTCCTTCAAGAAGCAGCTCATTTTGCAGATCGTGCTGTAGAAATTGGAATTCAATCCCTAAAAATCGGAAAAAGCGAATTAGAAATTATTGCCGAAATTGAATATCAATTAAAAAAGCAAGGGATTGAAAGAATGTCTTTTGATACAATGGTTCTTACCGGAAAAAAATCGGCATTACCCCATGGTAAACCGGGAAAAGATAAGATTCAGGAAGGTGATTTCGTCTTATTTGATTTAGGAGTCGTCTTTAATGGTTATTGTTCAGATATTTCTCGAACAGTCGTAATGGGTACTCCTTCAGAAGAACAAAGGAAGATTTATACAATTGTTAAACAAGCCCAACAAATGGCAATTAATGCTGTAAAACCGAATATATCCATTAAACAAATTGACTTAAGTGCAAGAAACTACATTTCCAAAGCAGGGTATGGGGAATATTTTATCCATCGAACTGGTCATGGTTTAGGTCTTGATGTTCATGAATATCCTTCCATTCATGAGAAAAATGAAGGAATCTTAAAAGAAGGAATGGTATTCACGATTGAACCAGGGATATATGTTCCACAAGTAGGTGGGGTACGGATCGAAGACGATGTTATCGTTACTAGAAATGGGGTTCGTGTTTTAACTTCATTCACCAAAGAGTTGATTCAGATCGGGATGTAAAAATTACCAACAAATTTTATGAATGGATATCACCTCTATGACAAATATTATACATACACCACTCAAGGAGGTGATATCAGATGGCAAAAGGACAAGAACGTTCTAGCAACTGGTTAGTAGTACCTCAAGCTGCTCAAGCTCTTGATCAAATGAAATTCGAAATTGCTCAAGAGTTAGGTATCCAAATTCCTGCTGATGGATACATGGGTTTCATCGCTTCTCGCGATAACGGTGCGATTGGGGGTAACATCACCCGTCGTCTCGTTCAAATGGCTGAACAACAATTAGCAGGACAAACTGGTATGACTCGTTAATTTCACTTCAAAACTAAATCACTGGTATACTACGAGGCAGTGGAGCAATCTACTGCCTTTCCTGTTTTTTGTACATCCCCATAAACCAAAAGATATGATAGCATAAAAGGAAAGAATATGGAGGTAAAGGGGATTTGTCATGAAGAAGATCTTTCAATATGATACATATATTCCCTTGGGAACAGGATTATATACATTACCGATTACTCAAGAAAACAAAAAATGGATTTACCTTATTCCAACTGCATCCTTGTTTCTTCGTGTAAAAGAAATCATCAATCGCTTAGAACCTCATTTTGCTCAGATGATCGAGATCATGACTTTTGACCAAATGATGAGAGTACTCACTTCTTATTCTCATTCAAAAAAGATGTTAACTCCATCCAAACAAGAACTCATTGTTAAGAAGGCAGTAGAGAAAGTAAATCAAGAAAAAGGATTTCAATACTTTCGTGATTCCATACATAAAAATGGTTGGCTTCATCAAATTGAAATTTGGTTAGGAGAGATACGACGGGCGAATGTTACTCCTGAACAACTGGCTGTTTTTTGGCGAGAACATTCGCAAAAATACCAAGAATTAATTTGGATCTACCAAACATATAAACAATTATTGGAACATTATTCCTTTATTGATCATGAAGAACCCTACTATTCTTTTCTTTATGATGTCAATACTGAGATTTCTTTGGATCAATATCATGGTATTGTTACCGATCAATTTTATGACTTTTCACCTATTCAAATGAACGTTCTCAACAAAATGGGGAATTTGGGATTAGATATTCTAATTCATCTTGCCATTGATGAAAAGCGAAGCGATTTGTTTCAGTGGACAAGAAATACGATACGTTATTTGCAGGAATTAGACTTTATGATTGAGAAGGGTTCTTACGAAGGAAACGGGGAGCCTATTAATCAAACAATTCAGCAATTAAATCAATCTTTATTTTCAAAGTTTCCTGAGAAAATTCATGCGAATTCAAAGGTTCATCTGTTTGAATCCACAGGAATTCAACGAGAAGTGGAGATGATGGCTGCTGAGATCAAATCTTTAGTTTGGAACCAAAAAGTACCTTTGGAAAAAATAGCTATCATCATCTCTCAACTTGAACAATATGAGGATTCATTGCATAGGGTTATGAGGGATTCAGGAATTCCGATTCGTCTTGCTAAAAAAGAACGTTTGATTCATAATCCGTTTGTACAAGCGATCCTTACCTTACTAAAAGCACTAAATGGGCAAAAAGAATACTGGATCTCTATCATGCTAAGCCCTTATTTTTCATGGAAAAAAAAGATTAATCCTCAGCAGTGGATAATGATCTTTCGTGAATGTGGTTATCCGATCTCTCGATCTACTTGGAATGAACGTTTTGAAAAATATTTGGTTCGGAATGAAGGAAAGAGAGAGAATCTTTTGATCTATAATGATGTGATGCAGCAATTATTTGATCTGCAAGATCAGCTGCCAAAAAAAGGTTCGCATGAACAATTTGCTCAATATCTGCAAAAGATAGAACGAACATTAAAGGTTAAAGAAAAGATCAAACATTTTTTCCTGCAGAATCCAACCGATGAAGCTGCTTTTCGTGATCTAAAAGCGTATGACCAATGGTTTGAAATTAAAAGTGAATTAGCAGAGATCGATCAACTTGTAGAATCGGAGCAAGAAATTCCGTTTTGGGATTGGCTTCAGTCCTTAATTTTAGCTTGTGAACAAAGTACTTATGAATATAGTCAAGGAAAAAAAGCAGGAATTCATATCCTTAAACCAAATCAGATTCGTGGTCGACAATTTCAAGTTGTATTTATTACGGGATTAGTTGAAGGGGAGTTTCCTAGAGCAATAAAAAATGACTGGCTAATGCCCGATGAAGATCGGCGAGAGTTACGACAGTATGGTGTATTTTTGACATTGTCACATGATTATGAGAAACAACAAAAATATCAGTTCTTCCAAAGTATCTCTGCTGCTACAGACCAAATCTATTTGGTATATTCAGCAAAAACCGAAGACGGAAAAGAGCAACTACGTTCCTTTTTTATTGATGAAGTTCTTGATCTCTTTCAAAAAGAGTCGATCGATCATCGAAAACAAGATATCTCAGAAGTGATACCGAGTCATTGGGAAAGTTGTACGTCTGAACGGCAAATGATTACTAAAATTTATCATGAACTTTATCAAGGATTTGACCCTCTTCGGAAAAAAGAGGCTCTGATGCGAAAAAGACAATATGAAAAGAAAGATCGTTTGCTATGGGAGGCGATTGACCGAGGAGTGGAAGTGGAACAGAGAAGGGAAGAACTTGACTCTGCTTATGATGGGATTTTGCAAAATCCACGGTTTAAAAGCGAAATAAAAGAACAATTAGCTAACAAGGTTTGGAGTACTACGCAGTTAAACGAAGCCAATTTTTGCCGCTTCTCTTATTTTGCTACCCATCTCTTAAAACTTTCAGAGTGGGAAGAACAAGAGGAAAGCCTAAATCCAATCGAAAAAGGAGATTTATTTCATCGAATCCTCCAACGGTTTTTTGACCGCTTCCGTCAAGAAAAGGAAGAGAAATTTTCACCTGAACACTATGAAACTTATCGAAAATGGCTGTTGGATATTGCAAAAGAAGAATGGCAATTGATAAAGAATCAAGACCTTCGTTTTCTTGATCCTGTTCTTACGGATTTAGATTTTAAACGGATCCTTCAAGATGTAAAGCAAATTTTGGAACATGAAACCCATTGGCGCGAAAAAAGCAGTACTTATTTCTATCCACAATTCTTAGAGTTGTCTTTCGGTTTGCCAATCGAAGAAGAAATGTTGCGAAATGGTGAGATTGATCCTTCCTCAGTAAAGGAACATGCGAAAGTGAAACTTCGGGAACGGACTCTTTTATTAAGAGGAAAAATCGACCGGGTTGATATCAATCATCAAGGGCAGTTTGTCGTATATGATTACAAATCTGGTCAAGCACCTAACCCAAAAGAAATTAGGGAAGCCGATCATCTTCAGTTGCCGATCTATTTATTCGTTCTTGAAACATTGCTAGGTTTTAATCTTGATCAAGCTGTTGGCGTAGCTTTTTATACGAGAGGTGAAAAACGTCAAGGAGAAAGACCAAAGGATAATCGAAACAAAGGCTTGTGGAAAAGTGATTGGTTAGAACATGTTGGTTTATCGAAACGAATGAAATCACATGTTCAAGAAGAAGATTGGAAGATATGGCTCGAAGGGGTGAAGGAACGAATCGAGCAGTTGTTGGGTCAATTGGAGCAGGGGGATTTTGGCGTATTACCAAACAAGGAATGTCCTACTTATTGTCCTTATCAATATATTTGTCGAAAAGACACTGAGCGAATAAAGAAAAAGCTTCTGGCAAGGGAGGGGAAATAGTCGTGCCGTTTCCATTAACAGAAGAGCAAGCCTATGCTGTGGATACATTACATGTAAATTGTATCGTTCCGGCAGGGGCAGGATCGGGAAAAACGAGAGTGTTAGTCGAACGATATGTAAAGATTATTGAAGAGTCGCAACATATTCCTCACATTCTTGAAAAAATTGTTGCCATTACCTTTACCGAAAAAGCGGCTAGGGAGATGAAAGAACGGATTCGCAAAGAAATGGTGGAACGACAGGATCACGCAAAGGTCAACCAAAATTGGCAACAAGCTGAACTTTGGCAAGAAAATATTCAACGTTTAGAACGGGCGACAATTTCAACCATCCATTCTTTTTGTGCAAAAATTTTGCGTGAGTTTCCGATTGAGGCCAAAATTGATCCTGAATTTCAAGTTTTGGATCAGACACAAATGAGATGGTTATTATTGGATGTGGTAGAAAAAGAACTAAAGAAACAATTAGAAGAGGAGAGAACAAAGGGAATCTCAGCTCTTTATCAATGGGTGATTGCATCAGGATTTCATCGAGCCGTCAGACAAATTGTAAAAGTTTACGAACAAGTGAAAAATTCAGGCTATTCCCTTCAAGAAGTTCGAAAGTTAACAGAAGAACAATTTAAGAAATCTCCTTATGAATGGTTAATCGGTTTTGATGAAGTGATAGATGCAGGAGATGCCCTTTATCATGCGAACGCTCAAGATGGGAACAAAAACTTCAAAACATTTCAAAGTCAATGGCCTGATCTAAAAGAGACCTTAATCAAGGCGAAAAATCAAGGAAATGATCTAGAGCATGTGATTGAAACGCTAGTGAAGTTAACCAGTGGAAACCTAGGAAAGGGAGAAGTAAAAGAACAAAGAGGGCTAGTGAATCAACTAGCCAAAGATCTTCTTGATCAATTAGCAGGGGTCGAACATTTAGAATGGGAAAAAGTCGTCCTTGAATCCTTTTATCCATTATTGGAACAAATCGAAAAAAAGATCAACCAGGAAAAAGAAAGATTAAATGGACTCGATTTTGATGATCTTCAGTTGAGAGTCGTTCAGCTTTTACGTGAAAACCAAGAAGTGAGAAAGAGCATTCAAAATCGTTATTCTTACTTTTTGCTTGATGAGTTTCAAGATAACAACCAAATTCAAAAGATGTTAATTTCTTTATTATTAAAAGATGAAAGAGGAATAATTGAACCAGGACGATTGTTTGTCGTAGGAGATCCCAAACAGTCGATTTATCGTTTCCGTGGTGCGGACGTGTATGTCTTTAAGGAAATGGAAAAAGAGATCATCGAAATGAATGGTCGAGTCGCCCCCTTACAATTTAACTTTCGCTCTCATCCAGATATTATCCAATTTGTCAATCATTTTTTTCAAAAGATCATGTCAACAGATCCAAATTCACCCAACTATTATAAAGACGCAATTGCGAAAGGAAATGTAGAATGTCAGGAAAACCCAATCGAATTCATTCCTATTTATCATGATAGAGAGGATGAGGAATCGGCGCGAGAAAAGGAAGCAGAGGCAATTGCGTTACGGATTGAACAGTTACTGAAAAGAGGAGTTCAACCTGGAGAAATTACCATCCTGTTTCGAGCGATGTTAGATATTAAAACCTATGAACAAGCAATGTCGAAACGAAGGATTCCTTATTATGTGATGGGTGGGCGTGGTTTTTATCAAAAGCAAGAAATTCATGACCTAATTCACGTACTTAAATATATTTTTGATCCTTCAAATAAAATTGCACTTGCTGGTATATTACGTTCACCAATGGTCGGGATTCAAGATGATACATTATATTGGGTCATGAGCCGTTTATCTTCACAACCTGTACACCACCTATCTTTATCGTTGGACGATCTTGAGGAGAATGAAAAGAAAAAATTAGAACATTTCTTCAGTTGGCTCAATCAAGTCCAAAATAAAGTGAGTAGAATTAAGGTTTCGGAGCTACTTCGCTTTTTTTTGGAATTAACCTATTATAAGGCGATCCTACTTTCCTTACCTCAAGGAAGGCAAGCCGTAGCGAACATTGATAAACTCATCCGTTTTGCAGAGAATTTCCCAGGTGATAATCCTTATTCGATCGATGAATTTTTAATGCGATTTGATCGGCTAGTTGAAGATGAAGATCAGGAAACAGAAGCTGCGATTGAATCGGAAATGGGGAATACCGTGAAACTAATGACCATTCATCAATCGAAAGGATTAGAATTTCCATTTGTATTCGTTCCTGATTTAGCAAGAAAACCAATTTCGGAAGACTCTCTCATCCGCTTTGATTCAGATTTTGGATTAACATGTAAGGTTCCTATTGAAGAAGAAGGCTTTGCCGAATCAATTCGCTATCATGTAAGTCGGGAAAAAGAAAAGAAATTAGACCGAGAGGAATCAGCTAGGATTCTCTACGTGGCCATGACGCGAGCCGAAAAGAAACTTTTTCTATCTGGTAAAGTAGAAGAAGCGAAAAACAAAGAGGACTTGAAAGATGTGTTAAAAGAATCGACGTGGATAAAATGGCTTGATGCCGTCTTAAGAATGGAAAACATTTCACTTCAAGACAGGCAATGGCCTTATGTTTTAAAAAATGGGGAAATAGCAAAGATTCAGGTGATGATTGAACACCTTCTTGAAAAAAGCCTAGAAAAGAAACAAGATCTGGAAGAAAAACAAGATATAGATCAAGTTCCACACGAAGAATTAGAGCAAGTTGAGTGGCCAGAAGATCAAGAAGTATTCATTGATTATACGAAATCTTTGGCTTTATCACCGGCGGATAATCGGTATTCTATTTCTTCCATTAAACGATATCAACAATGCCCTCGATATTATTATTTTACCGACCGGTTATCTCTGTTTCATATCGTTGATTGGATAACCGATCAGGATCAAGAGTATTTGTTAGAAGAAGATATAGAAAATGAACAAGAAGAAGAATTTCAACCGTTATCCTTATCGCCAAGTTTAAAAGGATCGATTGTTCATTACGTGTTCGAACAACTTACTTTATTTCCTGAACGAGTGAATGATTGGCAACAGATCACAGAAACTGGACTCATCAATCAGGGATATGAATTATCGCTCGTTAACCAAGAGGAGTGGAAATCATTTCTGATTCAAGTGAATCAATATGTTTCTGATTTTCGAGAAAGTCCATATTTTGCGACAAAAAAAGAGAATATTTGGACAGAGTTTGATGTTACTTTGTCATTAAAAAATGGCCAAGTTAATGGAACGATTGACCGACTCGAGTTTCATTCAGATGGTACTTTTACGATTGTAGATTATAAAACCGATCAAAAGATGGATGTTGAACAATACCGATCACAAATCTTAACCTATGCTCTAGCTGTATGGAAACAATTCAATCGTATACCAAAAGAAGGGAAACTTTATTACATTCGGCATAATCAAACGGAGATTATTCCAATTGATGTAGCTATGTTAGAAAATTGGGAAGCAAAATTGGAAAAGATACTAGAAAAGTTGAATCATTCTACTGTAATCGAAGATTTCCCGAAAAATAATCAACATTGTTATTTTTGTTCTTATCGAAATCTTTGCCAAGGGGTCACACTCTAATGTGGAGGAGTACAAATCAATGCTTCAACTATTATTTTTAATGATTGAAAGAATCGGAGTTATTGTAACCATTGCTTTTATTCTGACTCGTTTCGCTACCTTCCGGAATTTAATCGATCATAAGTCAGACCGATTGACAAAAATCAAACTGATGATTCTTTTTGGGATCTTTGGCATTATTGGAACTTACACAGGAATTGCAGTCGAACCATATCAAGGGACGACATTGTGGGTTTCCGATGTGATTCATATTCAATTTAATGAAGCCATCGCCAATTCCCGTGTCATTGGTGTTGTCATTGGAGGATTATTAGGCGGACCAGTGGTTGGACTTGGTGCAGGGTTGATTGCTGCGATCCATCGAATGTTACTTGGAGGATTTACAGGTTTGGCATGCGGGGTATCAACGGTTGTAGAGGGAGCGATGGCAGGAATTGTTTATAAAAAAATCGGGAATCGACGCATTGTCCCTATTGGAACTGCTTTTTTTACGGGATTGGTTGCCGAGACCGTGCAAATGGCTATTATTTTACTTTTGGCAAAACCTTTTGAAAAGGCACTTGCTTTGGTTCAAGTCATTGGTTTACCGATGATCGTTGCAAATAGTATTGGAATTGCGATTTTTATCGCGATTATTCAGAGTGTTGTTCATGAAGAGGATCGGATTGAAGCTGATCAAGCACAAAAGGTTTTACATGTGGTTGACCAAACTTTATTTCACTTAAGAAAAGGCCTAAATGAAGAATCAGCGAAAGAGATTTCAAAATTACTACTAAAGACAACCAATGCTTCTGCCGTATCGATCACAAACCAAGAGAAAATTTTATCCCATGTTGGATTAGGAGATGATCATCACACACCGGGACATTCGTTACTTACAGAAGCAACGAAACAAGTACTGAAATCCGGTAAGGACTACGTTGCCAAATCTTTTGATGAAATTCGCTGTCAACAGCCTAAGTGCCCATTACAAGCAGCGATTATCGTTCCGATCAAAAAAGCGGGGGAAATCATTGGAGTTCTTAAATTTTACTTTGCGAATCAAAAACAAATTCGACTCGTTGATCGGGAATTAGCTTTAGGGCTAGGTGGCCTTTTATCCCATCAAATTGAAGCGGTTGAGGCTGAAAAGCAGGCAAAGTTGGTGTCTGAGGCAGAAATAAAAGCATTACAAGCACAAGTCAACCCTCACTTCTTATTTAATTCATTAAACACGATTGTGGCGTTAATTAGAACAAATCCAGATTTGGCAAGAAAACTCCTGATCCAATTAGGAAACTTCTTTCGTCAAAACCTAAATGCTTCTTTACATGAATTAGTTAGTATCGGACAAGAAATCAACCATACTAGGTCCTATTTATATATTGAACAGGCAAGGTTTTTCGATCGCTTGCAAGTCGAATTCCAAGTTGATCAAGAAATTGAACATGTTTTACTTCCCCCGCTTACCCTTCAACCATTAGTTGAGAATGCGATTAAACATGGACTTAAAGGGATGAAAAATGGACGAATTCGCATTAACGTACAGAAACAAGAAGAGATGGTCTACTTGGCTGTGATGGATAATGGAATCGGAATCGACTCAAAGCGAATTGAGTTATTGTTGAACCAAAGAGTAAGATCTAAAGAAGGAACTGGATTTGGATTATATAATGTCCATCAAAGATTGATTAGTCGATATGGGGGAGCTTCAGGTCTTCATATTGAAAGTGAACAAGGAAAAGGAACAAAGGTCTGGTTTCTCATTCCAATTGTACAAAAACAGGAGGTTTCTAAATGACGATTAAAGTACTGATTGCAGATGATGAAATACTTGCAAGAGATGAATTAACATATCTATTAAATGAGTATGAAGAGATTGAAATTATTGGCGAGGCAAAGGATGGGAAGGAAGCTTACGAAAAAATTGTTGAACAAAAACCTGATGTCGTTTTTTTAGATATTTATATGCCTGAGATGAATGGATTAGCTGTAGCTAAAAAAGTAATGGAAGAAGATATAAATACACTGATTGTGTTTTCAACGGCTTATAACGAACATGCAATCAAAGCGTTCGAGATGAATGCTGTCGATTACTTGTTAAAACCATTTGATGAAGAAAGACTAGCAAGTACGATCGAAAGAATTAAAAAACGATTAGAAAAGCCAAATCATGAAAAAATAAAAGAACTCATTTACCAAATGATGGGTGAGGACAAATTAAAAGAGGAGAAGAAAAATATCTCGAAGTTGGCAATTCAAACAGATGAACGAGTGATACTCTTAGATCCAAGGGAAATCGTATATGCTTATCGTGAAGGAAGAGGTGTACGAATAAAAACGATGAAAGATACGTATGTGACAAAATTTACATTACAGGTATTAGAAGATAAGTTGAAAAAATATTCTTTTTTTCGAACTCACCGAAGTTATTTAGTCAATCTCGACTACATTGAAGAACTTGTACCATGGTTTAATGGTGCTTATAACTTGACGATGAAAGACAATGAACAATCAAAAGTTCCGGTTAGTAGGCAATATGTGAAGATGTTAAAAGATATTTTGGGATTATGAAATGCGAAATAGAACGAGCTATATACCATTTAGACATGAATTTTAACATTTAGGAAATAATTCGACACAATTCCCTCATTTTTCATTACAATCATATTGCAAACGCATTCATTATCTGATTTAATTTTTTGAAAAGAGGGGGAATTATTTATGATCACATTTATCCTTTCCTTTGTCGCGTTGGTATTAGGATATATTTTCTATGGCCGTTTTGTGGAAAAGGTTTTCGGTGTAAATGAAAACCGTCCGACACCTGCTTACGCGAATCAAGATGGAGTGGACTTTGTACCGATCAGTACGAATCGAAACAGTTTAATTCAATTATTAAACATTGCCGGATTAGGTCCAATTTTTGGTCCGATTTTGGGCGCACTATGGGGACCTTTAGCATTTGTTTGGATTGTTCTTGGTGGTATTTTTGCTGGAGCCGTTCATGATTATTTTTCGGGAATGTTATCGGTAAGAAATAACGGTGCTCAACTTCCAGAATTAGTAGGAAAATACCTTGGAAATGGTATGAAACAATTTGTTAACGTATTTTCATTAATTTTATTAATTCTTGTAGGTGTTGTTTTCGTTACTGGTCCAGCTGGACTAATCGCAACTTTAACTCCTGATTGGATAACACTTGGAATGGTTTCCGCTTTTATTTTCTTTTATTATATCTTGGCAACCTTATTGCCGATTGATAAAATCATCGGAAAGATTTATCCAATCTTTGGTGCATTTCTAATTATCATGGCATTAGGAGTAGGTGGCGGTTTAATCGTTAAAGGATATGCCATTCCTGAATTAACATTTGCTAACCTACATCCAAAAGGATTACCTGTATGGCCATTACTTTTTATTACGATTGCTTGTGGTGCAATTAGTGGTTTCCATGCAACACAATCTCCACTAGTTGCAAGAACGATTCAAAATGAAAAATATGGGCGTAAAATTTTCTATGGAATGATGATTGCTGAATCTGCGATTGCCATGGTTTGGGCGGCAGCAGGTATGGCTGTATTCCATGGAACTGATGGATTACAAGATGCTTTAGTTCAATATGGTGGACCTGCGGGAGTGGTTCGTCACATTGCGATTACGATGTTGGGAGCAGTTGGCGGGACCCTTGCGATTATTGGGGTAATTGTACTTCCAATTACTTCTGGTGACACCGCTTTTCGTGGTGCTCGTATTCTAATCGCTGATTTCTTCAAAATGAGTCAGCGCAAAATTAGTAGCCGTTTGATCATTACCATTCCTATGTTTGTTGTCGGTTATCTACTAACATTGATTGACTTTAACTTCTTATGGAGATATTTCTCTTGGGCAAACCAAACAACAGCAATGATTATGCTTTGGGCTGCCGCAATGTTCTTGGTTCAAGAAGGAAAGAATCACTGGATTGCAAGTGTTCCAGCAACCTTTATGACAGCAGTTTCCTTCACTTATATTTTACAAGCACCAGAAGGATTTAGCTTACCAACAAGCATTTCCTATCCTGTTGGTTTAGCGATTACGGTCGGAATTGCTGTGTTATTTGCAGTGAAAGCACTAAAAGTAAAAAAGCGAGCAACCATTGCAATAGAAAACTAAGTTAATAGTAAAGTAAGAGAGGGTGAGACTCGGATGAAACCAATCATACCCATCTTTGATATTCAGGTAGACATGACAGAAAGGGTAAAAGAATATATCAAGGATCGTGGTGGAATCATCACCTTAGCAGAAGCTCCACAAACTGGGTGTTGTACAAACTTTGTGTTTGTAGGAGCAGAGTTAGGAAAACCAAAAGAAGAAGGTTACTACCGAGTCATGGAACAAGATGGGATAACCATCTATTGGGACCCATTTATTCTAAAAAAGGATAAAAAATATGAACTCGATTTAGAAGGTTTGTTCAAGTGGAAGACGATTGTTGTTCACTAAATAAGTCAGCCATACGACGGTGTAGGCTTGTATGATCTATGAATATACAAACCAATATAGGCTAAAAATAGGAAGCAGCGATCTATTCAGGTCGCTGCTTTTTGTGTTCCAGTTTTTCCTTTGGGACGTAAAAACTAAGGCCATCTTCGGTTTCACAAAGGTACCAACCTTTTTTGATTTTTAGAATCTCAACGCGTGTACCAGCTTTTATCGAACGTACCTCACAACAACCGTGATCCACCATAAATGTTTCCTTAACGGTATAATAATCATCACTTTTAATAAATGCTTCTAATTCATTTTTTGCAGGAAGCGATTCTTTAAATGAACAATTTTTTGTTTGACAGTACAGTTCCTCGTCATCTCTTTCTGAATATAATGTATAACCGCATATCGGACAGGAATACTGGTATAACAATAATGTGGACATATTTACCCCCTCCAATTCGATTTATCTAATAAATGATTTTATCAGAATTTTGCTATGATTAAAAAGAAGCTTTACAGCTTGTCTTATATTCGTATATGATATGTAAGTCAAAAAAAAATTTTTATGAGGTGTTTAATAACATGTAGGAATGAAAAGAAGGTGATTGACATGATCGAAATCTACAAAACCATCGATGATCAATTAAAAAAACTGGAAGAATTAGATAAAGGGGTATGGGTAAACTTAACGAATCCGACAGAAGAAGAAATTTTATGGGTAAGTCAACAATTGGATTTGGAACTAGAACATATTAGGGCGGCATTGGACGAGGAAGAAAGGCCACGAATTGAAACAAGTAATGGGTGTACTCTAATCCTTGTGGATATTCCAATTCCAACTGTTGAAGAACATTCTGGCTTATACACGACTTTACCTTTAGGAATTATTCTAAATGAAGATAGTATTGTCACTGTTTCTTTGAAAAAGAATGCGATTATTAATGATTTTATTGAAGGAAAAGTAAAATCATTCTATACGTTTAAACGGACAAGATTTATATTACAACTCTTATATAAAAATGCCACGTATTTCTTACAATATTTGAGGCAAATCGAAAAAACAAGTTACCGGATTGAACTCGAATTGCATAAATCGATGAAGAATAAAGAGTTAATCGAGCTTCTCGATTTAGAAAAATCCTTAGTTTATTTCTCTACATCGTTAAAAAGTAATGAGATTGTGTTAGAAAAAATGTTAAAGCTCGATTCGATTAAAAAATATCCAGAGGATACGGATTTATTAGAAGATGTTATGATCGAAAATAAACAGGCAATTGAAATGGCGAGTATCCATATTAATATCCTAACTGGTACGATGGATGCTTTCGCATCTGTCATTTCCAATAA
Source organism: Tepidibacillus fermentans (assembly GCF_004342885.1). Lineage (NCBI taxonomy): Bacteria > Bacillati > Bacillota > Bacilli > Caryophanales > Bacillaceae > Tepidibacillus > Tepidibacillus fermentans. The sequence continues at coordinate 253,736 of NZ_SMAB01000001.1, read as the reverse complement.
TCTCAATATCGTGATGAAATTTTTAACATCGATTACGATTGTGTTATCGATTCCAACCATGATTGCAAGTTTTTTTGGAATGAATGTAGATGTTCCATTTGAGAACAATCCCCATGCATTTATGATTATTGTTTCAATTTCTACGTTATTGTCGGTATTCATTTCTTTGATTTTTATAAAGCGTAAAATGTTTTGAATAGATTATAAACCAAAAAGCTGTTGGAACAATTCCAACAGCTTTTTACGTTCAACGGATGCGGATTTCATGAAAAATAGGTGATGGTATAGTCTTGAAAAAGGTAAGATTCATAAACTAGCAATGAACATATATTGAAAGGAGGTTAACTCCGTGGCAAATGCAAGGACCAGTTGGTTTGGAGGTTTTTCATGGATATGGTGGATCATTATCATTGTGTTATTCATATGGTTATTTTGGGGGTTCTTTGGGATTTTGTAACATAAACTGAATTTGCAAAAAGGGTCATCCATGGGGATGGCTCTTCTTCTAATTAAGGCGATCACCCATTTTTATAGAGATTAGGCTTTTCAACTATACAAAGCTAGGGGAATTTACATAGGTTATAGTACAAAGGACATTAAAGTCCAATAGAATCAAAAAGGAGGGTTTGATTATGGCTGATGGAGTTAAAGGTTGGTACGGAGGATATAGAACTCTATTATTGTTCATCCTTCTCGTGATTATTTTCTTCTGGTTTATTGGTGGCACTTGGTGGTAATCCGAAGGGGGAAGGCCTTGGTCTTCCCCTATTTTGCAATTTATCAATATAGCTGATGTGTAAAAAGGAGAGGAAGATATGGCGGCAAAACCAAGTTCAATAAGCGACTGGTTCTGGATCTGGTGGATCATTATTATCTTCCTATTTCTATGGATCTTTTGGAAAATCTTTAGTCTCCGCTTTTATGATCTAGGCTACTACTGGTGTCCATGGTAGAAGTACTCAGGAATGTTTAAGGGAGATCGTCTCCCTTTTTTTTATAGTAGCAAGAACACCTTTTAAATTCATTCTCATACTCCTTTGAAAGGGGGTGAAAGGAATGGCAGCGAATACCAACTTCTTTGCTGGTGGTTGGAGCTGGATCTTTTTGATCATTATTATTGCATTATTTATTTGGCTTCTTTGGGGCTTCAGCTCTTATGGATATGGTGGATACGGTTACTATTACTAATTACTAGGTGAATCACTATTTTTTCTTCAATAATGGATAATTAACTATACACTCTTTTAAGATCGATCATAAAGTATGGTAGAAATGGCAAAGGAGGGATAAAGAAATGGCAGGTGGATACGGCGGAGGATATTTCTTTAGCTATAGAACATTATTGCTGTTCATCCTTCTCGTGATTATCTTCTTCTGGTTTGTTGCTGGGGTTTGGTATTAACCCATTTTTAAGTGGAAATAGACATTTACACATACCTGTTATTCATGTCATTCATAAAGTAATGTAGAAAAAAGAAAAGGAGGGATAAAGAAATGGCAGACGGGTACGGTAGAGGATATTACTGGAGCTATAGAACATTATTGCTGTTCATCCTTCTCGTGATTGTCTTCTTCTGGTTTATTGGTGGCACTTGGTGGTAGTAGAAAATCGGGCATGTAACTAGAGCAGATCAAACTCCAATCACATATTTTAAAATTGAGGGTGAAAAAATCCTCAAAAATCAAAAATGGAGGGATAAAGAAAATGGCAAATGGATATGGAGGCTATTTCTGGAGCTATAGAACATTACTCTTGTTCATCCTTCTCGTGATTATCTTCTTCTGGTTCATTGGTGGCACTTGGTGGTAGTCAATGGGGGATTTATCCCCCTTTTGTACATAACAAATAGCAATTGTTATGTGACTCTCTTGAGTCGATTCTCAAAAAAGTTTTTTAGAAAACCCTCCTCTAAAAAGTCTGCATCAAGCAGACTTTTTCTCAGATCAGAAATTGGACATTTCGCAAATTTCAACGAATCTGAGTTCTAACCTCTAACATCTGATTCTTGGCATTTAACCAATTGTTCAATTTTGACTTCTGACCTCAGACTTCTGCCTTTATTATGCTGGGCACTCATCCATTCGATATATGTTTATGTGTATTGGTCAAGAAAGGTTCCGACAAAAACAAAAAAATAGTCCACTGAATTGGTGGACTATTTTCTTGAAATACTGAGAAATTGACGATTTCATCCATTTCAACGAAACCGACTTCTAACCTCTAACTTCTAACTGCTAATTCCTGTTTCGGCTGATAGATACAGAATGGGTCGCTTTCTAGATAATCTCCTGTTACTGCATAAGCTCTGGCTCTTGAACCACCACAAGTCTCACGATATTCGCAGATTCCACATTTTCCTTTGTATTTATCAGGATTACGTAAATCTTGGAAAATCGGAGAGTTTCGATAAATCTCAGCTAATGGCGTTTCTCGTACATTTCCAGCATAAACAGGAAGAAAGCCACTTGGATAAACCTCACCAATATGGGAAACGAAAACAAACCCTTTTCCATCATTAATCCCTGCTGCTCGTCCAATATGGTCATTTAATTTGGGAACAGAAGCTATGGCCTCTCCTTGATGTTTTTCCATAATGTATCGACGGTAATGAGGAGCTGCTGTCGTTTTAATATCATAGGGTACCTTTGAACTTAAATTGGACAACCATTCGAAGACTTCTTCGTGTTGAACAGGCGAAATCATATCTTTGATCTGACCACGTCCTGTTGGTACAAGGAAGAAAACACTCCACAATTCTGTTCCAAAGTCTTCTACCATTTTGGCGATGTTTTTTAAATCATGAATATTATATCGGCTTACTGTCGTGTTAATTTGAATCGGCATATTTAGTTCTTGTAAGTAGCGTAATGCTCTCATTGTAAGATCATAAGAACCTTTTGTACCACGGAAATGGTCGTGAATCTCGGCAATTGAACCATCAAGGCTAAATGCCCAACGGGAAAGTCCAAGTTCGTATGATTTTTTCATTGCTTCCTTGGTTACCTTAGGTGTAGCACTTGGGGTCATGGATGTACGAATTCCTTTTTTGATCGCATAATCCATCAATTCAAAAATATCAGGTCTCATTAAAGGATCTCCACCAGTAAAAACGAGGAGAGGGCTACCCATATCGATGATTTGATCGATTAATTGTTTTCCTTCCTCTGTTGTTAATTCTCGTGGATCCCGATGGTATTGAGCCTCTGCACGACAATGTAAACAATGTAAGGCGCAAGCTCTTGTTACTTCCCAAATGGTAATAAAGGGAGATTGATTGTAGTCAGGGATTCTCATCCAATACACCTCACAATTATGATACAAATATTGTAAAGTAAACTTTTCACTATGTATATGATAAAAATCACAGACAGCTTGATAAATTTTTCTATATCATAACTATACCATTTTAAAGAATTAGATCAAAGAGGACACATTTATGAAGTAGAACACATCTATGACCCAGAACTTGGCTTAAATATTAGAGATTTAGCTCTAATTTATGATATACTAGTGTTTGAAAATTTTGTTCTTTTGTGCAGAGGTTAGTTGTTAGAAGTTAGATTAGATGAATTGGCGAAAATGCCAGTTTACAAAGAAAGGAGAAATAAAGTCAAATGAAAGTGTTTTATGATTTGAAAATGCCAGTAGAATTAAAGGAAATTAAGGAAATCTTGAAGCCTTATGGGGGCCGTTGCGCCAAAATCAATGATGGAAAGCTAGAATACCAGATTAAAGAGGAAAAGGAACAGGAAGCATTACAGGCATTAAAAGAAAAAGGTTTAGTAGATTGATAATTGGACAGAAGGAGAGTCACGGATATTGACTCTCCTTTATCGATGACATACAAGCCAGCACCATCAACCGATAGTGATGCACGTATACATGGCTTTTTTTATTTCTTCCTCAGACAATGTAATCATTTCATCCACATATAGCTTTGTTAATTTCAAGGGTGAGATCACCAACCTGTTTTACGACTAATTTGTCTGCAATACTTTTAGTGTCTGGTAATTCGACTAATTTATTCTGTTGAAAGGATTCCGTCATCGCTGCCGCTTATAACCCAATCGCTTGAATCTAGGGATTCACAACCATATTAATTAATATAATTTTTCAATTCCTCTAGATTCTTAATACAGATTTCTCCACGTTTCATTGTTAAAATACCATTTTTCTCTAACTGCGACATCATCCGATTCACGTTTTCTCTTGCAGCACCAATAAAGTTTGCTAATTCCTGATGGGTTAATGATAATTGGATTTTAATCCCGTTCTTCGTTTGGATTCCGTAATCTTCTGATAAACGAATCAATGCCGAAGCAAGGGCACCTAATTTACCATAAAGTGTAATATCTCGGAGTTTGGACTGTGCAACATGTAAGCGCTGCCCCATTATCTGAATGATAGAGATCCCGATTTCCGGATAACGGTGAATGATCTTTTCCAGATCTTCATTTCGAATCATCACGACCTCACCGTCTTCAAGCATTTCAGCTGTTGCAGGATAGGTAGTTTTACGGAATAAAGCAACTTCAGCAAAAAGATCACCGGGTTTACGAATATTAAGAACGACTTCTTTCCCTTCAGGGGAAGATTTGCTCAGACGAACTTTTCCTTCCCGTAAGAAATAGACTGCATCTGCAGGGTCATTTTCCACAAATAAAATGGTTCCTTTACGTACCTGTTTGACGGTTAAGGCATTTTGTAAAAGTTCTTTATTTTGATCGGATAACTCAGCTAATAGAGGTATGAGATTAATGATTTGTTTGGTAGGCGATGGTGAATGGATCATGGATACCAACTCCTTTAAAAATTTTTAACAACCCAGCCCTCTTCGGTCAAAATCCCGTCAACAGGGATATCCCAAGGATCAATATTCCAATTCCCTCTAATAATCTGGAATTGATAAGCCAGAGCAATCTTTGGAATGTGTTTAGGTATTTTTCTCAAAAAATGATCATAATAGCCCATTCCATGACCAATGCGATTCCCTTGCATGTTAAAAGCAATCCCTGGAACGATAATCAGATTGAGTTGATCCACTTCAACAGGATCAATCCACTCTTTTTTTGGTTCGCGTAAGCCAAAGTACCCTTGTTCGACTATGGTTAAGTCTTGAATTCGACTAGGGATAAGATCACGTTCTTCCTTTACACAAACCGGAATCGAAACCTGTTTTTGCAGATTGAGCGCTTTGGAAACAAGATTATCAGTCTGTACCTCTTTGGGATAGCTTAAATAGGACATGATATGATTCGCCTGATAAAACATAGTCGATTCAAATAAATACTCTAGAATTCGCGTGGATAACGTGTGGACTAGATGATCGGGTAAGCTGGAACGTCTTGCCAATAATTCTTTACGAATCACTTCTTTTGTATAAATCAAACCGGTCACTTCCGATCTTTATACTGAGGATAGGGACTTGTATGTTCTATCACCGCTCTTAACCTATTTATAGAATCATACAAGCCGAATATAGAACATTAAGCTTTTGTTCACATAAATATCTATGTCCATTTTAATAATTTATGAGTATTAATTCAATTATCAACTTGAAAATAGGGAAAAAAAACCTATAAAAAAAGGGGGACTCCCCTATGAAACAAATAGGGGGTTTTGGTGATAGGATAATAATAGAAAAATCACAAACCATAATGTATTCCCAATCTCTATAATACCAACTGTTTTTGGAACAATTAGTCTTGTTTTGGGGGTAAAAATTCCCCGAATGGTTGAGAACAAGAATGCGATCATCAAGTAAGGACCTGAGAGATAGAAAGATAAGATTGGTAACGCAATCATATAGAAATAAGCAAGCCTACGAAAAGCTAGGTTTTGTTTCTCACGGTATAGGGTTTTCACATAGAGTGCCGAGCCAAAGAAGAACAAAATCTGAAGGGACCACAAGATTAACGCTGATCGATTTATATTTCCTTCTCCAACTTCATAAGTGACCAATACTGTTGAAGTAAGAGCAACTATTGCGCTCAGATCGTTAAATAATGCCCGTTCCTTTTTTTGTTTCGCGTAGTAAAGGTTGATCAAGAAAAAGGGAAGAATGCCGACTAAGATCAAGAGTAGCCGAGGGAAATAGAATAAAAATGGCAACCCCAAGAGTAATGCAATGACTAAATATTGAAAAGATATTTTCCACATTTGTCTACGTTCAACAGGTCGTTTTACTCCTTGAATAAATGGAGAAATAGAAATATAGGCAAAAAAAACGGCAAAAAAAAGAATAGAATGATACCAAATCATTTTTGTTGCTAATGTTCCAATCAAGAAGGGAGCGATCCACATCGCCCAAGCTCCATGTTCTTTTGGTAAGATCAGCTTCATAATCAATCCCCCCTTGAAACATTTCACATTCATCAATTAGATGACAGTTTTTCCTATATTACTTATAATAAATTTTAACAACGTTATTACATGCTTTCAATGAAGAAAATCACAGACAATCTATTGAGGTTATGAATTTGGGTGAGAAAAAATGTCAAATCAGTTTCAGAAACAGAAATGGTTATTTAAAGTATTATTGTCAACCGGAATTTCCCTACTATTTGTATTTGTCGTCATGATATCTTTTCGCACCATAGATAATGGAATCTATCGTTATTTACTTCTCTTTACTATCTCTTTTATTTTTTCTTCGATATTATTTCACTTTATTTTTCGCAAGGATGATGAGTTAAAAGCGGAAAGAGAACGACTAATTAAAGTCTTTGAACATGTATCTGATGGAATTATGATTTTAGATGAGAATAAGAATGTTGTTGAAATGAATCAAGCTGCTAAGGATTTTCTGGGCCATGACATCAAACCTGAGAGTTTTTGCCACCTTTGTGAGGATTCCCATGGTTCACTAAAAATCTGTGAATATGATAAATGTTTCTTAAATCAACAACGATTATCTTATTACGAGTTACAATTAAAGCATGAGAATGGATCAAAAATCCCTGTATCCGTAAGTACATCTCATTATTTAGATGTGGATCAAAAACCTTTAACGATTATTTCTATTCGTAATCTAAGTGATCATCGAAGAGGGGAACAAAGTCGAATTACGAATATTGTGACTGCATCAATGATTCGAGCACAAGAAGAGGAAAGAAAGAGACTTTCCCGTGAGTTGCACGATGGAATTGGGCAGTCCATTTTTAGTGTTTTATTGGGAATTGAATATGTAATGCCTTTAATCGAAAATGAATCGATTCGTGAGCATTTAGAGAATTTAAGAAAGACAACCAAACAAACCTTAGAAGAATTACGCCATATGGCTGTCGAATTAAGACCTTCTGCTCTTGATGATCTCGGATTAATTGCTGCTCTTAAGTCATATATGAAAACCTTTGGAGATACGTTTGGAATTCAAGTGAATTTTGAGTATTCAGGGGATAAGGACCGTCTACCAGCTAGTGTAGAAACAGCGTTATATCGAATCAGTCAAGAGGCATTAACGAATGTAGCCAAATATGCTGATTGTGATCGGGTTGATTTAACCATGTGTAAAAAGATGAATGAAGTGATTTTAAAGGTCACCGATTATGGAAAAGGATTCTCGGTGGATGATCTTCGTCGGCATGATAAAGGCGTAGGTCTTTATGGGATGGAAGAGAGAGCATCGATGTTAGGCGGGACATTTCGTATCACTTCTCAACTAGGGAAAGGTACAGAAATTGAGGTTCATATTCCTTTGCAAAAGGAGGAAGAAAATGGACAAAATCAGAATCTTATTGGTGGATGATCATGCCGTTGTTCGATCGGGATTGACCATGTTAATGAACGTCCAGTCCGATATGGAAGTCGTAGGAGAAGCAGCTGATGGAAATGAGGGAATTGCCAAGGCTTTAGAGTTAAAACCAGATGTGGTATTAATGGATCTTAGTATGCCTCATGGCCGTGATGGTTTTTCCGCTACATCAGAATTAAAAAAAGTGATGTCAAATGTACAAGTCCTTATTTTAACCATGCATGATGATGAAGAATATCTGTTTCGAGCCTTAAAGGTGGGAGCAGCTGGATATGTCCTAAAAAGTGCGCCTGGAAACGAGTTGCTTCACGCAATTCGAACGGTTTATAAAGGTGAAGCATATCTTTATCCAACTGCGACGAAGAGATTAATCGAAGGCTATCTTAAGTTTGCTGAAAAAGAAGAAGAGGATTCATTAGAGTTATTATCACCAAGAGAAAAAGAGATTTTATCTTATGTAGCGACAGGGTATTCCAATAAAGAGATTGCAGATAAGCTGATTATTAGTGTAAAAACGGTAGAGAATCATAAGGCAAAGATCATGGAAAAGCTGCAGCTTACGACTCGTCCACAATTAGTAAAATTTGCGATTAAAAAAGGGTTACTAGAATTAGATGAGTAAAATAGATTATGGTGCAATTACGTTTCGTGATATAATAGGGTGAATAAGTTTAAGGGCGGTGTTGAAATGGATTTGGACAAGCTTTTTGAAGGGATCAATGCCATTCAAAAGCAAATTAAAGGTTTTCAACAGGAAATGAGAGAAGAGATCACAGGGATTAAAGGTGAAGTCTCAGAAATTAAAAGAGACATCAAGAATATTAATGAACGCTTAGATCGTATCGAGGCTAGTTTAGAACTTCTTGCCAATCGTCAATTCAAGCATGAAACTGAGATTGAAGTGATGAAAAAGAAGTTTTTCACAAGGGTATAGCGGAATGCAAACTTGAAATGAAATGTAGGTACCGATGTTTTAAGTGAGACGAGAGGTACCTTTTTTTATTACATAAAAGTGATTCATATCCTTCTATATATTTGCACCTATTTGTTACCATTACGATACTGTTAAATAGTGATAAATGGGTGCAAATCATCAAAGGCTCTAATAATTTGACCCATACCTGTGTATGGACTCACATAAACAGTTACGTAAAAATGATAATTCACAGTAAGAGCGTACCAATAAACTTTATAAGTTTAATATACACCTGTTGGAATTATCCTTTAATGGATAAAGCCAATATTGCTTCAGCAACATCTCTAGCGCTAGTTATCGGAGTATGAATTTTTTAAGGACATTCAAGATTAGCAAAGCGAAAAAGTAAGGCAAGATTTGTTTCCTAAATAATCAAAGTTACGTTTGTGTACAAGTTAAAAATCAGGTGAGGGTTCTTCAACTCTCCCTGGTTCATTTTATAAAAACGACATTTACGTAAGACTAGGGAAATCACTACTAGAAAATAGGGGAGTTCCCTCATACTCCTAAAGCAAACGAAGAAGTAGAATGAAATTAGCATGATATGTAGATAATAAAATATTCAAAAAAGGAATGGTAGAGATGAACAGGGAAGAATTACTACAAAAGTATAATTTAAAAGGGAACCCGAATAAAGGTTTAATCATGGCAACGTTTGGCTTTTTTATTGGATTTGCTGCGGTATCATTATATGGTCCTGTTGCAACCAATTTTAACAAAATCATGCATATGCCAGGACTTATGCTCGGTTTTCTAGTTGCGGCACCAAACCTAACTGGATCTTTACTACGAATTCCGTTTGGAGCCTGGGTGGACAAAGCAGGTGGAAAGAAGCCCTTTTTAACTTTATTCCTTTTATCCATCATCGGAATGGCCGGATTAACAACAATTCTTTACTTATACTATCCAGACAATCTTACATTAAAAATGTATCCACTCATCTTTTTATTTGGTTTGCTTAGTGGCAGTGGAATTGCAACGTTTTCTGTTGGCGTTCCTCAGACATCATATTGGTTTCCACAGAATAAACAAGGTTTTGCTCTTGGGGCATATGGTGGTTTAGGTAATACCGCTCCAGGGATTTTTGGAATATTACTTCCTTTTGCATTAGTAGGATTAGGCTTGCCAGGTTCTTACGCCACATGGTTTGTTTTTTTAGTTGTAGGTACCGCGATTTATGCTGCATTTGCCCAAGATGCCTATTATTTCCAATTGCTTAAAAAAGGTGTAAACCAAGATGAAGCGAAGAAGGTGGCAAGGGAATTAGGACAAGAATTATTCCCTTCAGGAACTGTTGTACAAGCGTTAAAAATCTCTGCAAAAGTGCCTGGTACTTGGGGATTAGTAGCCCTTTACTTTACATCATTCGGTGGATTTTTAGCATTAACAACTTGGTTCCCAACTTATTGGATTCAATATTATGGAATCGGTGTTCGTCAAGCAGGTCTATTAATGGCATTAGGGTTCTCGATTCTTGCTTCGTTTATTCGTGTTTATGGTGGACATATTAGTGACAAATTCGGTGGAGAAAAAACAGCAATAGCTAGTTTTATGATCGTACTTGTCGGATCGGTTATTCTCATTCTTTCAAATAGCTTTGGAATCTCCTTATTAGGTGAAATTGTTATGGGTGTTGGTATGGGAGTAGCTAATGCGGCAGTATTTAAATTGGTTCCTAAATATGTTCCTAATGCACCTGGAGGAGCCAGCGGTTGGGTTGGTGGTTTAGGAGCATTTGGCGGGTTTGTCGTACCACCTATTTTAGGAGTTTTTGTTGATAGTTTTGGTAAAACTGGCTATTCAAAAGGATTCATGGTTTATACCGTTTTAGCCGTTTTTTCCATTGTAATCTCTATGGTATTAATGAACAAATACGGTAAGAATGCCAAAATAGCCTAACGAATCATTGTATATATGCTTTACCCTCCCATTTAAATAGATAAACAAGATTTTTATCATCTCTAAAACCCTGAAAAAGTCTCAGTGAATCATCACTGGGACTTTTGCTTTATATCGTTCAGCCTAACTTCAATGTTTAAGATTTCTTCGAGTCTAACCTTAAGGGTTCCGCTTTCTAGGCTCTGCTATGATAGGGAATCTTCCCGCGCCAAAATAGGGGAGTTCCCCGATATGGTAAAAAAAATAGAAAGGTTACAATGACAGTAAAGATTGTTTTGGTTGATTAGGAAAGAGAGGAGAGACCGCATGAAGAAAAAGCTTTCACCTTTGATGAAGAAGCTTCGTTTCTTTCGTCCGAGTGAACGTTACTCCAACGGATGGAGCGAATTAACGTCACAGGATCGGGAATGGGAAAAGATCTATCGTCAAAGATGGCAACATGATAAAGTTGTTCGTACCACTCATGGTGTAAACTGTACCGGTTCATGTAGTTGGAAGGTTTTTGTAAAAGACGGAATTATTACTTGGGAGAATCAGGCCATCGATTATCCAACAACAGGGCCAGATATGCCTGAATTTGAACCACGGGGCTGCCCAAGAGGAGCCAGTTTTTCGTGGTATACCTATAGTCCACTTCGTGTGAAATACCCATATGTTCGTGGCGTATTGCTTCAATTTTGGCGTGAAGCATTAAAAGAAGCAAATGGAGACCATGTTGAAGCGTGGGAACGCATTGTAGAAGATCCAGAGAAAGCACGTGCCTATAAATCGGCTCGGGGAAAAGGTGGCATGGTTCGTTCTACATGGGAAGAGGTTTACCAAATCATCTCCGCGCAATTAATTTACACGATTAAAAAGTATGGCCCAGATCGCATCGCTGGTTTTACCCCCATTCCAGCAATGTCAATGGTAAGTTATGCGGCAGGTTCCCGTTTCTTAACATTGGTAGGGGCACCAATGCTTAGTTTCTACGATTGGTATGCCGATCTACCGCCCGCTTCACCGCAAATTTGGGGTGAACAAACAGATGTACCAGAGAGTAGTGACTGGTATAATGCAGGTTATTTAATGATGTGGGGATCCAACGTACCGTTGACCCGTACACCTGATGCTCACTTTATGACAGAAGTTCGCTATAAAGGAACCAAAGTGGTTTCTGTCAGTCCAGATTATGCTGAGTCTGTAAAATTTGCCGATACATGGTTAGCGGTGAATCCTGGTACGGACGGAGCTTTAGCACAAGCGATGACTCATGTGATTCTCAAAGAGTTTTATGTAGAAAAAGAAACCCCATATTTTATCGAATATGCTAAGAAATACACAGATCTTCCCTACCTCATTACCTTGAAGAAAAAAGGGGATACATTTGTAACCGATCGCTTCTTGGTAGCTAGTGACCTAGGATACCCATTAGAAAATGCAGAATGGAAAACGGTCGTCCTTGATGAAAAAACCAACCAATTTGTCGTACCCATTGGCAGCATTGGGCACCGTCATGAAGGAAAGGGAACATGGAATCTCAAGATGCAGGATGAACAAGGGAATCCTTATGATCCAAAAATGAGTTTACTTGGAGTAGAAGATGAGATTGTATCCCTTGAACTTCCTTACTTTGATGATACCAAACGAGATGTTCTTCTCCGCTTTGTCCCTGTAAAACGAATTGAGAAAGACGGGGAAGAAATGGTTGTAACAACCGTTTATGATCTCATGCTTGCTAACTACGGCATTGATCGTGGATTACCTGGTGATTATGCGAAAAATTATGATGAGAAAAAAGCCTATACCCCAGCATGGCAAGAAGAATATACCAGTGTCCCAAGGGAGCAAGTGATCCAAATTGCACGCGAATTCGCCCAAAACGCAATCGATACCAAAGGTCGTTCGATGATTATCATGGGTGCAGGAATTAACCACTGGTATAACGCGGACACCATCTATCGGACGATCTTGAACCTCGTATTATTAACGGGTTCACAAGGAGTAAATGGCGGTGGTTGGGCCCATTATGTTGGACAAGAAAAAGTCCGTCCTGCAGAAGGATGGCAAACGGTAGCTTTTGCCCGTGATTGGCAAATGCCACCAAGATTGCAAAACGCTACTTCCTATTATTATTTTGCGACTGATCAATGGCGGTATGAAGAGTTACCGATGAATGAACTTAGTGCAGCATATGTTGAAAAGCCAAGATACCAACATGCAGCCGATTATAACGCATTAGCGGCTCGATTAGGATGGTTGCCTTCTTACCCTCAATTTAATCGCAATTCCCTTCAATTAGTAGAAAAAGCAAAGAAAGCAGGAGAAGAGCCAATCCCATATGTGGTGAAAGAGCTAAAAGAAGGTCGAATGCAGTTTGCAGTAGAAGATCCAGATCATCCAGTCAACTTCCCACGTACCTTATTCGTGTGGCGGGCCAACTTGATCTCTAGTTCAGGGAAAGGCCATGATTATTTCTTAAAACATTTACTTGGCACTACTCATGGTTTGTTAGGAGAAGAGAGTAAAGAATTACGTACAAACGAAATCAAATGGCATGAAAAAGCTCCAGAAGGGAAATTAGATCTACTTGTCAATCTAGAATTCAGAATGTCTGGAACCGCATTATATTCGGATATCGTCTTACCAGCAGCAACTTGGTATGAAAAACATGATATTAGCAGTACGGATATGCATCCATTTATTCATCCGTTCAACCCTGCGATTAATCCTCCATGGGAGGCAAAATCGGATTGGGATATTTTTAAGGGATTAGCGAAAGTTTTCTCTGAAATGGCAAAAACCTATTTACCTGAAGTTCAAAAAGATATTGTGGCTGCACCATTGCAGCACGATTCACCTGACGAGATCGCCCAACCATTTGGTAAAGTAAAGGATTGGCGAAAAGGGGAAGTTGAACCGATTCCAGGAAAAACCATGCCGAAACTCGTCATTGTGGAACGGGATTATACCAAAATCTATGACAAATTCACAGCGCTTGGACCATTAGTAGAAAAGAATCCAATTGGAGCCCATGGCGTATCTTGGTCGGCGAAAGAGGAATATGAAGAATTGAAGAAAATCAATGGCACTGTGAAGTCTTCGACGATTACACAGGGAATGCCACAGTTAGAAACGGCTCGTCAAGCAGCAGAAACGATCATGACCTTATCTAGTGCAACAAATGGGAAAATGGCTTTGAAGGCATGGAAATCGGAAGAGAAGAAGACGGGTTTGCAATTGAAAGACTTGATAGAAGGACGGATAGATGAGAAATTTGATTTCAATAGTATCACTGCTCAGCCAAAAGAAGTGATCCCAACCCCAGTCTTTAGTGGAACGAATAAAGGACGTCGTTACTCTCCATTTACGACCAACATTGAACGCCTTGTCCCATTTCGAACGTTAACGGGTCGTCAACATTTCTATGTAGATCATGAGATCATGTTGGAATATGGAGAAGGTTTGCCTACATTTAAACCAACCTTACCAACACAAGCCTTTGCGAAGCATGAAAACATGCCAGATGGAGAAGGAAAAACCATTACCTTACGTTATTTAACTCCACATGGTAAGTGGAATATTCACAGTATGTATTACGATTCTTTAACCATGTTAACCCTCTTCCGTGGAGGTCCAACCGTTTGGATGAATAACGAAGATGCGGAGGAGGTTGGAATCAAAGATAACGATTGGATTGAAGTATACAATCGAAACGGTGTCGTTGTGGCTCGCGCAGTTGTCAGTCACCGAATGCCAAAAGGAACCACCTATATGTACCATGCGCAAGATCGTACCATCAACGTGCCAAGTTCACAGATTACTCATTTACGTGGGGGTACACATAACAGCCCAACACGGATCCATTTGAAACCCACACACTTAATTGGCGGATATGCACAATTTAGTTACGGATTTAACTATTACGGTCCAACTGGAAACCAACGTGACTTAAAAGTGGTCATTCGCAAACTCAAGGAGGTGGATTGGCTTGAAGATTAAAGCACAAGTCGCCATGGTCATGAATCTTGACAAATGTATTGGTTGCCACACCTGTAGTGTGACTTGTAAGAACACCTGGACCAACCGTCCAGGTGCTGAATACATCTGGTTCAACAATGTGGAAACCAAACCAGGGATCGGTTATCCAATGGAGTGGGAAAACCAAGAAAAGTATAAAGGTGGTTGGGTTCTTAAGAACGGGAAATTAGAATTAAGAGCCGGAAACCGTGTCAACAAATTAGCAAATATCTTTTATAACCCAGACTTACCAACGATTGATGAATATTACGAACCTTGGACTTATGATTATGATAAGTTAACCAATAGTCCCCAAAAAGAGATTCAACCCGTAGCTCGGCCAAAATCCCAGATTACTGGTGAATATATGGAATTGAAATGGGGTCCGAACTGGGAAGACGATTTAGCAGGTGCTCATGAAACTGGAAAACGGGATCCCAACCTAAAAGGAATCGAAGAAGAAATCCGTTTTGAATTTGAACAAGCGTTTATGATGCATTTACCACGAATTTGTGAGCATTGTCTAAACCCATCTTGTGTAGCTTCTTGCCCTTCTGGCGCGATGTATAAACGGGACGAGGATGGAATCGTCTTAGTGGATCAAGAAGCATGTCGTGGATGGCGTTTCTGTATGACAGGCTGCCCATACAAAAAGGTCTATTTCAACTGGCAAACCCAAAAAGCAGAAAAATGTACCCTCTGTTTCCCACGCATTGAAGCTGGGTTACCTACCGTATGTAGTGAAACCTGTACTGGACGAATTCGCTATATTGGAGTCCTTCTCTATGATGCAGATCGTGTAGCGGAAGCAGCATCTGTTGCAGATGAAAAAGAATTGTATCATGCCCATTTAAACTTGTTTCTCGATCCCAATGAC
The DNA here is from genome assembly GCF_004342885.1 of Tepidibacillus fermentans. Lineage (NCBI taxonomy): Bacteria > Bacillati > Bacillota > Bacilli > Caryophanales > Bacillaceae > Tepidibacillus > Tepidibacillus fermentans. The sequence goes on along the minus strand of NZ_SMAB01000001.1, from coordinate 238,231 downwards.
AAAGAAGTGATTGAGCAAGCACGTCGTGATGGAATTAGCGAAGACTGGTTAGAAGCTGCTCGAAAATCACCCATTTACAAGTTAGCGATTGAATATGGCATTGCCTTACCCTTACACCCTGAATATCGGACACTACCTATGGTTTGGTATGTGCCACCATTAAGTCCAATTATGAATCGGATCGAAGGAAAAGGTTCTTCATTAGACCCATTAGATATTTTCCCTGCTATTGATGAAATGAGAATTCCTGTTCAATATTTGGCAAATTTACTTTCAGCAGGGGACGAGCAAGTGATTACAACTGTTTTAAAACGAATGGCTGCGATGAGACAGTTTATGCGTGCTAAAAATCTTGGCAAGGAATATGATACCAATATCCTTCAAGGGTTAGGATTAAATGAAACGATGATTGAAGAAATGTATCGTTTACTGGCAATTGCCAAATATGAAGATCGCTTTGTGATTCCGACAGCACATAAAGAGGAATTCATGTACCTCTATTCTGAGCAAGGAAGTACGGGATTTGACTTTAATGGTGGGGATTGCAGTACTTGTATGACAGGAGATTACTACGGAGACAACACTAGTTTCTTCCTGATGATGGGGGACAAAAATGGGAAATAGAGAAATCTTACATCTGATCTCCATCCTTTTACAGTATCCTGATCCAGAGTGGTTTGAAGCCGACTTAGAAAGGGGAATTAATGATCTCTCCGATTTAAATCCTGAAATCTACGAGAAGTTAAGAAGTTTTTTCCAGTTTATTCGGCAAACAACCATTGATAAGTTACAAGACCTCTATGTTCAGACCTTTGATTTTAATGAAAAAACCAATCTTTATCTAACTTATTCAAAGATGAAAGAGGAAAGGGAACGGGGCGTAGTCTTGGTCGAATTAAAACAATTCTACGAACAAGCTGGTTTTATCATGGAGACGGATGAATTACCCGATTACTTCCCCCTCTTCCTTGAATTTATTACGGTAGCAAAAGATGAGGAGATAAAGAAACTCCTTGCAGCTTTTCTCCCAGCGATTGAAACATTAAAGGATGAATTGTTAGCGATTAATAGTCCTTACGCCAATCTAGTAGAGGCTAGTTTATTCATCCTTCATCAGATTTTACCAAATGACACTTTGAAGGAGGTGTAAAGATGAACTTTTGGAATCAATTTTGGTGGGTTATCTTCCCCTATTTGATGCTTGCCATTTTTGTCATTGGCCATATCTATCGCTATAACACAGATCAACTCGGCTGGACAGCAAAATCCAGTGAAATTATGGAAAAGAACACCTTAAAATGGGGAAGTATCCTCTTTCATGTGGGAATTTTGATGGTTCTTGGCGGCCATTTGGTCGGATTACTCATTCCAAAAGCTTGGACAGAAGCAGTTGGGATAAGTGAAGAGATGTACCATGCAAGTGCTATATTTGGTGGTGGTATCGCTGGATTGATTACCTTTACAGGGATCCTTATCCTCTTATTCCGCCGGGTCAATGTAAAACGGGTGCGTATGACTAGCAGTTTCAGCGATATGCTAGTTGTGATTCTTCTATTCATTGAGATTGTTATGGGAATGTACAATACCTTAGGTTATAACTTGTTCGTCGGCGGTTTTGACTACCGAGAAACGCTTGCGCCATGGTTACGGGGATTACTTGTTTTCCGACCTGATCCTACATTAATGATCGATGTTCCCCTTTTTTTTAAGTTGCATACCCTGTTTGCCTTTGCGATCTTTGGCATCTGGCCATTTACGAGATTGGTACACGTGTGGAGTTTTCCGTTAGAGTATTTAAAAAGAAGTATGATTCTTTACCGCAGTAGGAATGCACAAAGAGTTATGCAAATCAGACAATTACAACAAAAATAATAATAGCCATTTCATAACTTATCTTTATATAAAAATAGGAAAAGGATTACTAAATATAGTATCCTTTTCCTTTTTTAATAGGATTAATATAAAATCATTTTTCTATAATCATAAACTATGAGAAAGGCAAACAACTTAAATATTATCATCATTATAGTATTAATTTACTATATATCACGATGTAATACTATTGTAAAATAATAACTTGGAAGGAAATTGAAATTCTTATTCATTAACTTTTTATATGGGGAGAGGAATGCATGGATAAGAAAATATATCTTTTATGGCAATAATCATAAACATTTTTATATTTACCCAAAAGTGCCGCTACCTGATGGATACGATCCAACAACTTGTGAATGGTACCAAGAGGATTTCAAGAATAAGGACAAGAAAGGGGTTGTCCTAATAGTAGATCGGATCTACAGTAAATATTGTAATACAATTATAGTACAAATTTACTATATATAACGGTGCAATATCTATTATAAAATAATTACTATCAAAAAACTTGAAATTTTTAAGCAATCTTATCGATTTTTTATATAAGTATGAATGATTCAGGAAAGTCAATGTTTTAAATGCTTAACACTAGGACCCTAAAAAACGAAAGGTAAAGTGGGGATTTATATGGAGCATTATTCAGAAGATGCTGTTAGAAGGCAACACATTATTATGGCTGATCTGTTACATGCAATTGAACGTGATGAATTTGTGGTTTACTACCAACCTCTTATGAATGTGACAACGAAGCAAATTACGGGGGTTGAAGCGTTAATACGTTGGCAACATCCTACTTTAGGAATGATTCCACCAGTAGAATTTATCCCTTTGGCAGAAAAAACAGGGGTGATTAATGAATTAGGCAAGTGGGTATTAAGAAAAGCAAGTGAACAAATAAAATCGATTCATTATGAAGGATTTTCAGATATAAGGATTATGGTAAATATTTCACCACTTCAATTACAGGAACCAAACTTTGTAGAGATGGTAAAGCAAATATTAGAAGAAACCCAATTAGACCCACATTATTTAGATCTGGAAATTACTGAAAACATAGAAACACAACCAAATCAAAATATCCTTAAAAAAATAAGAGAGTTACAATCGATGGGAATTCAAATTTCAATGGATGACTTTGGGACTGGCTATTCTTCATTGAGTAAACTTAGGGATTTGCCCTTTGATACGGTTAAAATTGATGGATTATTTTTACAAAATGTCCCTATAAATAAAAAGAATGCTACTATCGTTGAAACACTGGTTGCATTAGGAGAAAAATTAAATTTAAGAGTTGTTGCTGAAGGGGTAGAAACCAAGGAACAACTTAACTTTTTAATCGATAAACGCTGCCAGGAAATTCAGGGTTATCTGTTAAGCAAACCCATTCCATTTAATAAGTTAAAAAGTTTTTTGAAATCGAAAATAGTATTTGATTTAATCTAATAGTTATTGATAGTAAACATAGAAATGATAGAAGAATACTCGGAAACTTAGGCATGTAGGTGGGAGGTTAAAAATGAAAACAATAAAATCTAAATTAATCGTTTTTTATGTCATTGTTGTACTTATCATCTTAGGGTTTTTAGGTGGATATAGCATCGTATCTACAATCAATCAAAATCAACAATCATTAAAACAGTATAAAGAAAGTCTGTTAAAAGATTATGATACAATGGTTAAAGGTCAAGTCGAAACCGCAGTTACTCTATTAAATTATGCGTATAATCAATATCGTAATGGAAGTATGACAGAAGATGAAGCAAAAAAGTTTGGAATTCAGTTAGTCAAAGAATTACGCTATGGAGAATCAGGATATTTTTGGATCGATCGAACAGATGGAATTTTAGTTGGACATCCAATGATTCCGAAAGAAGAAGGTACTAACCGAATAAATCTCCAAGATCCTAATGGTGTTTATATCATTCAAAATATTATTAAAGCAGCGAAAAATGGAGAAAATAATGGTTATTCAGAATATATGTGGGAAAAGCCAAAAGATGTAGGAACGAATAAGTTAACGAAAAAAAGAGTCTATTCTAAACTATTTGAACCATGGAATTTTATTGTAAGTACAGGTAATTATATTGATGAAATTGATAGAATAGTGAATCAACAGGAAATGATATACAGGCAAAACATGCAAAGGAATATTTTGATTATACTTGTAGTAATAACAACACTACTATTCATAACGGGAATCATCGTTTATCTTTTTAGCAATAAGTTATCTAAGCAAATCTCAATGATCGTTGATCAAATAGAGAAAATAGCCAATAAGGATCTTTCGGTGAATGAAATTGCGATTGATTCTAATGATGAGATTGGCAAACTTGGTAAAGCACTTAATATTATGGTAGCTAATATTAAAGACTTAGTAAAAGAAATCATCGTAAATACTAGAGATATAGAAACTTCAAGTCAACAATTATCAGCTTCGGTTGAGGAGATTGTCATTCAAAGCCAAAATATCAATGCTGCTACACAACAAATTGCGGCAGGAATGGAAGAAACAAGTGCCGCTACCGAGGAGATTAGTGCATCAGGTCAAGAAGTAGCCAATACGACAAAACAATTTGTCGCAAGCGCCAAAGAAGGAAATGTAATTGTAAAAGAAATTGAAAAAAGAGCGGAACAAATCAAAGAAAATGCGGAACAATCGAGTACATTAGCAGAAACGATGTATGCAGAAAAACAAGCGCGAATTTTGAAGGCTATTGAAGATGGGAAAATAGTTGCTGAAATTGGGAAAATGGCTGATGTCATTGCTGAAATAGCAGATCAAACTAATTTACTTGCTTTAAATGCAGCAATTGAAGCAGCAAGAGCTGGAGAACATGGCAGAGGTTTTGCTGTTGTGGCCGATGAAGTAAGGAAATTAGCAGAACAATCGACGAATACCGTTTCCGAAATACAACAAGTGGTGAAACAGGTACAAGGAAGTTTTCAAAACTTATCAAACCATGCAAATGATATCTTGCAATTTATCAATGATAAAGTGAATAAGGACTACAAAATGCTTCTAGAGACTGGGGAACAATACCAACAAGATGCGAACCTAATTGGCCAAATGTTTGCAGAGTTTACAGAAAAGTCGGAGCAAATCTCTAACTCGATCGAACAGATAAATGCTGCGATTGAATCTGTCGCTTCCTCTGTAGAACAGTCTACGGCAAGTTCGCAAGATATTTCTAACAACTCGGTAGAAATTACTACAGCGATTGAAGAAGTGGCAAAAGTGGCCAATGCTCAAGCTGAACTGGCAGAAAAATTAAATGAAATGGTAAAGAAATTTAAGATTTGATAAATAAATCAAAAAGGGGATGGTTTACAAACTGTCCCTCTTTTTTTCTATTCATGCAAAATAAAACGTTTTTAAGAAGTAACGACACAAAAAAGTATTGTATTTTTAGACACAATATTGTATTCTCATACATATTTATAGTATTTGATATTAAAAATTGGGAGGGAACTAGATGAAGCTGAACTTATTAACCCAAATTTTTATTGCTTTTATTCTTGCTATTTTATTAGGCTGGATCGTTGGTCCAAGTATTGAAGTGATTAAACCTTTAGGAGATTTATTTTTAAGATTAATTAAATTTATCATTGTACCATTAGTCTTATCTTCTTTAATTATAGGGGTTGCAAGTATTGGCGATGTAAAAAAACTTGGACGAATGGGAACAAAAACCATCGCTTATTATCTTGTAACGACCGCTATTGCTGTTTCCATTGGTTTAGTTCTCGGGAATCTTTTTGACCCTGGTAAAGGAGTTAATGTAAGTGGAGTACAAAAGGCGGTAGAAGTTAAGCAACCAACCAGCATTGTGGAAACACTACTGAATATTGTTCCTATCAATCCGTTTAAATCTCTTGTTGATGGAGAAATGTTACAAATCATCTTCTTTGCTCTCTTTCTAGGAATTGGTATGACCCTTATTGGGGAAAAAGGGAAAACATTGTACAAGTTTTTTGATGATTTAGCAGAAACTATGTACAAAATTACGGGCATTGTGATGAGATTCGCACCCATTGGAATTTTGGGATTAGTTGCACCAGTTGTTGGTAAATATGGATTAGATGTTTTATTACCCTTATCGAAAGTCATCTTAGCTGTTTTAATCGGTTCGATCTTACACGCTTTACTGGTTTATTCCTCATCTGTGAAGTTCTTTGCGAAAATGAGCCCTTTGAAATTTTTTAAAGGGATCGCCCCAGCAATGCTTGTTGCCTTTAGTACATCAAGTAGTGCAGGAACATTGCCAGTTACCATCAAAAATACAGAAGAAAATCTAGGAGTTTCAAAGCGGGTAAGTAGTTTTGTTCTGCCTTTAGGTGCAACGATTAACATGGATGGTACTGCACTGTACCAAGGGGTAAGCGCCTTGTTTATCGCTCAATTTTTTGGGATTGACTTAACGCTATCTCAGCAAATCACGATCGTATTAACAGCCACATTGGCTTCAATTGGAACAGCTGGAGTACCTGGTGCAGGATTAATTATGCTGACGATGGTTTTACAATCTGTAAATCTACCGATTGAAGGTATTGGTCTTATAGCAGGTATTGACCGTATTTTAGATATGATTCGTACCACGATTAACATCACTGGTGATGCTTCTGCTGCAGTTGTGGTTGCCGCTACAGAAGGAGAGTTAAGTGAAGACATGTCCGTAAATGTACTATAATAAAAGTAGGTAATAAAGCCAGCGTCATTATGACGTTGGCTTTAGTTTTTGTGTGCGCCTGGGTACAAGAACCCAAAGGCTAAAGATGCATCGGTATATACTCGATTTGCGCTCAAATACTCTGTCGGACAAAGATAGATTTTCTTTTTACCGTCTGTATTAACATAAGATAAAAATTGGGAATTAATTCACATTCACTGTATAATAGGATATATAGACTTATGGAGGTGATAACCATGATATTGCGATTGCTTGAGATTCTTACAGAAACAAATAAAGGAAATATATTCGAGCAAGTTTTTGAAACGATTAGAAAACTCATCGGTTACAGTTTTATGGGAATTATTATGGTTACTGTTATTACATTATTTACTCCACATAGAGAAGGTTTTCAAGTTTTACTTAAACTGCTATCAATCGCTTGGCATTATATCATCAATTGGGGTGATTGGGTATTTATTATTGTACTGATTAGTTTGGGATTGGCACTAAAACCCACAACATTTTATAATAAAGCTGAAGAAATCCGATTAAATATGTTCTGGTTAGAAACAGCACGGTGGGAAAGGACCCCATATATTGCACCTTTACATTTATATTACTTATTGGCTGTTCCCAATTCATATTCACCTTATATAAAAGATATATCCAAAAATAAATTCTATCAAATCGTCATGAATCAATTCAGATCAAGAGTTTATACCAATACTGGACACAGTTCACTAGAACCATCCAGAAAGCCATCAAGACTTAAAATTATAGGAATTAAATCTTTTTTTCCTATCATAGCAGGAATTGGCTTAGAAGTTTTGTTTTTCTATTCACTTTACGATACAAAACCGATCAATAAATGGTTTACTGGATTAGAACGATTTTTAATACCAGTTGTCGTATTTATTGCCTCATGGGTCATTCAACAAATATTAGCGATCATTATTTTTTCTAATCCACGAAAATTGCGAAAAGCAATCGAAAACATGTTTGATGAACCAGAACCAAAGATACCATGGAGAGAAGCATTTCCTGATAAAAAACTAGGGCAAATGATTATTCAATCTTGGCAATACCATGTTGATTTGAAACAAAGAGCCTTATACAAATACTTAAATATACCGTATCCAGTCGATAATAAATGGGAATATGAGGATAAAACGATTGCTCCATATCCATTCCCATCCGAACAAATTCCAGAATGGGCAGATGAAATCGAACAAGTATATTTCAATAGTGTTGACCAATGGAGAGAAGAACAATTGCAAACTGTAAACAAACAAGTAAAAGTAACAAAAGATAAATCAAAAGGAAAAGTTGTTAAATTTACTAAAAGAAAATTAAAAATTTAGCTGGCTCTTATGAGCTGAATATAAATTAGTCAGTAATTTTCCTCACCTCTTTAGTACAGAAGAAATTGTATACTGAAAGTCTAGAAAAAAACGCTAGATTAACAGCAACAACACCTAATGCAGATAGTTTTTTTGAAGATGAATTCAGAGTAGTATCTATGGATTTTATAGATGATTCCAATGCTACTTTTCCATATACTTATCATCATCCTATTTATCATTTCGATGTACTATACTCAGGTCCAACCATTGTTGTCGTTATAGAAACATATGGACCACGATTTTTCAAGGGTGAGAAAAATATCATAAGAAGAGCAGCCTCTTATTCATATAAATTTTACTAAAATTGTCAGAGTTACTATAATGTAAAATAAGAAGAAAAAAGTTAAGGAGTGATTCAATTTGAAGCGATTTTTACCTTTAATGTTTGGGATTGTAATGCTATTTAATTTATTCTTCCCCATTACGTCAAAAGCATTTTCTCCACCTTATTATCCAGAATATCCCGGAAAACCATACTATGTAGTTGAAACAACATCAGACAATAGTACACCAGATAAAGCACAAACTATCACTCTTCCGGGACCAAATGACGGTTATCCAAATAATTACACCTATGTAGAAGGTGAATTTACCTCTTTAGATGATGTGGATTATTATACTTTTAACGTAAACCAAAGAGGAACTGTTGAAGTAATTACATATCTAGAACCAGGTTATCTTCAGTTTTATTATAAAAGTATTACAGGTAAAAATTATGATGGGAAAATGGTTACAATTGAGGATACCGGAAGCGTATTTGGTCGAATGACTTTAGAGAATATATATCAAGATAATAAAATCATTTTAAAAGTTAAAGCAATACAAAATACAGGAAAATATATTTTTCGAGTTTCATTAAATATTCACTATCAAGGTGTTACTGATCCCCATGAAATAAATGGTTATAATGATATTTTCGATTTGGGGAGCCATTATTATGAATATACACCTGTTCAAAACGGGGCTTTAATATCGAGTGTATGGGCAGGCAGCAATGATGTATTTGATAATTTTAGCATACAAGGGGGAAATAATGGTACATTAAGCTTTGAAGTGATTTATCCGCAAGACGAATTCGATAGATGGAGAACAAAAGATTACTATATTCCATACCAAGTATATGCAGAAAAGAAAGATGGTACTTTTGATTACATATTTAGTAATGGAACTCTAGGTATGCCGAATCGTATCTATGCGAAAACTCTTCAAGTAAACAATTCCAACTATACAGGAAAATATGTATTACAATTACAACAAGCAAGTTTTTGGAATAGGAATTATCAATTTAAAATGACGTTTACACCTGCTACAAGCACTCCTTCGCAACCAACTAATCCAACACCATCACCAACGCCGGTTAAACCAAGTACGAACAGATTCGCAGGGAATGATCGTTTCAGTACAAACTTAGCCATAACAAATCAATTAGCTTCAGATTCTTTAGATTATGTGATTGTGGCAGCAGGGGATAACTTTCCAGATGCCCTAACCGGTGGGGTATTAAATACCGCTTTAAATGGTACGATTCTTTTAGCGACGGATGATACAACAACTTTAAATAAAGAAGTAACGGAAGTTCAAAGATTATTAAAACCTGGTGGTAAAGTCATTCTTTTAGGCGGGCCTTCTGTAGTATCTACAAAAGTTGAAAATGCTTTTAAAAATAAGTTTCCAGTACAACGAATTTATGGGCAAGGAAGGGTAGAGACAAGTATTGCGATTGCAAATCAGATTAATACGAATCCATCTGAAATTGTGATCGCTTATGGAGGGGATTTTCCGGATGCTTTATCGATCGTACCATATGCTGCTAAAGTAAAAGCACCCATTATTTTAAATATAAGCAAAAAAGAATTAGATCCAGTCGTTTTAAAATACATTCAATCCAAAAATATTCAAAAAGCAACGATTGTAGGGAGTACTGGAGTAATTTCAAAATTAGCAGAAGATCAACTTAAAAAATATATTCCTACTGTTCAAAGAGTTGGAGGAAAAGATCGTTTTGAAACATCACTGTTCATAGCAAAAACCTTCTTTAATGATAGTCAAACGATCATCTTTGCGAATGGTTACAAACACCCAGATGCTTTAAGTGGAAGTAGATTAGCTGTGGATTATAATGCACCTATTCTTATCACAGCACCGAAACAATTAACAGTAAATACAATTAATCATTTAAAAACCAAGCAAATTAAAAATTATTTCTTTTTAGGTGGAGAAGCTGTTGTTAGCAGCACAATCATTTCACAAATAAAGTAGGGGATTTAAGTGAAGAAAAAACTAAAACGAGTCATTGCCTTATTCGTTATAAGTGCTACTTTGATTATAAGTAGCACTTCTTTTCAAGTACAAGCGGACCGTGTCTCTGGACGAGGGTATAACGCAACAGGTGCAGATGATTATAGAACATATAACTATTTAGATACAACAGTAACACCACCGCTTTCATCTCAATGGAGTAAACCTCTTTCAAGTCCAATACCTTCATATGGTGCGATTTTGACCAATTATCGTCTTTATTATGGAAGCGGCAATACATTTTTTGGTACGAGTGACCAAACAGGCCTTGATGCTGATGTTCCTAAGACTCAAGATTATAATGTAGGAAAACCTTTTAGTTTTGAGTTAAGTTCGTATTATGGACCTGTTTCAAGTGATACTGCTATTTTATGGTTGGAAAATGGAGGGAATTTATTATTTGGAACAGCAAACGGTTTTGTTGGAAGAGTAACGGGTTGGGGTCTTTATGATAAGCAAAATCAACAAACCGTTTCTTTTTCAAATGATTTAGGGGACGCTGTAAAATATATTGGGGATGCAGGAAGCGGACAATATTTTGCTGCTGCATCAGATACAAGGGTTACTATTATTGATACAGGGTTAGGCAAACACGGTGGATTTTCTGTCGATTCAGGTGGAAGATTTACTGGGATTACTCGTATATCTGGCCATGCAGGATTCGGAGTTAGTTCAGATCATGGAGATAATTTAGGCTATTTATATTTTTATGAATGGACAACGGATGATCCGAACAAAACGACGTATGATAAAAAATTAACTTACTACGCCGGTTTATTAAAACACGTTGCTTATGATAATGCAACAGGATATATCTATGCAGTAGATAAGAAAGGCCGATTTTACAAAAACCATTACTCAGATACAGGTTACGCAAAAGTTTTTAGTTATGCAGGAAATGCTTCAAATCGTGGTTTTCGCTCTGTTGGAGGAGTGTTGTTAAATGGAGGTTATGCTTATGTTTCCACAGAAACCAGTTATAATTCATCTAACGTAGAAGTATGGCAAGGAACGATTACAAAAATAAATACTTCAACCGGAAGTAAGTCATATTATGTACATCCTTACTCCATCACAACAACACCCATTATGTTAAATGGGTTGCTCTACTTTGGAGACAGTTATGGAAAAGTGTGGGCGTTAAATCCTTCTACTATGCAACTTGTAAAGAATATTAATATTGAAAACGGGATTTATTATGATTACTTTAATATAGGAGAAAGAGTGGATAACATTGTAGGTGCAGATAACCACTTAATCGTCTTTAGTCAACACTATATAAACGCTTTCAAAGGACAACCAGACTATTATGTTGCAGCACAAAAGGTTGGAACTACAAATTTAAACGGGTATCGGGTCAACTTTTATAATAGTACCTTACCTACGATAAACATTACGCAAACGATCGGAAATAAGGGTACTTTCGATTATTCAATATACACAGATTTTGGCGGTTCCAACACACAGACAACAAGTTTTCAAATTCATAGAACAAATGATTGGTACTCAGTTCCGATTAATACAAGTCTGATCACGAATAATGTACCTGATAATTATAAAGATGAAAATGTTTTGTATACAAATAATCCTCAACGATTTCAAATACCTGTAAATGGAGCTTTTAACTTATATTATTCATTTACACCTCCATCAGAAGGGAAATATAGACTTAGAACGATTGCAAATGAGGATAAACGCCAAAACGAATTTGATGTATATGGTTCTAACCAAGTTGACGCTTATTTTGATGTTGTCGATATGAGGAATCCCAACACATGGACGTCCAAATCATCATATCGGCCAAATGAAGATGTTGTATTTGGATTAAGCAAAACACAAACTTTTTCTTATTCCTCTTACCTATTACAAGTAAAGAATCCAAGCGGTACGGTGATCTATTCATCGAGCGGAACAACTTTCCCCTCTAGTTTAACAATGACAGGAAAAACTGGAACACCAGGGAGATACTCGTATCAATTAAGTATTAAAAATACGTATGGTGATACCTTATACTCAGGATGGAAATACTTTGATGTAGTTAATCAGGCTCCAATTGCAGGATTTAACACAAATAAAACCACTTATTATTTAAATGAAATAATATCTGTGACAAGTACAGCTAGTGATTCAGATGGTGACTCATTAACATTTTCTTATACGATAAAGCGTCCTGATGGGACAACCTTTACCAATACAAATGCCAATTTTAGTTTTACGGCAACACAAAGAGGAACGTATACAATAACGCAAGTAGTAAAAGACCCTTATGGCGCTAGCGCAACATTAACAAAAACCGTACAAGTAGTAAATCGCTCACCAATAGCGGGTTTTGTGATAGATAAGCCATATTATTATATTGGAGACAATATGGTAATCACGAGTACAGCAAGTGATCCCGATGGAGATCCACTCACTTATTCCTATGTAGTGACTAGACCTAATGGAACGACATTTACGAATACCAATGCTAACTTTTCATTTAAAACCGATCAAATAGGATACTATACCATTAAACAAACAGTAAATGACGGGCATGGTGGAACAGCGGTAGCAAGTTTATCTGTAGAAGTTAGAGATTTATCCATCATTGGTCATGTCAATCATACTCCTGATTGGGAACAAAAACATACAGCAAAGGGACACACGCCAGAACAGTTCTATTCAGGAGAAAAGTTCTTGGTAGCTGCTGATGTAGTAGATCAACCAATAAATTATGTAAAGGTTGAATTCTTTGGAAACCAAGTAAATGGTAGACTTCTCTATCTAAGTACCAATTTACAAAAAGTAACGAACATTTATTATACGGGTGAAGTTTATGATGAATCGATGATTGATCCATCAACCATGTTACAAACAGGACCTGTAACATTCAAATTCACAGTAGAATATGCAAACGGAACAGTTAAGACAAATATTGTGAATGTAGAGATCATCGGGTCTGTCTACGATGCCTTCCAACTTTACCGGTCCTATTAAAAATGGAGCTGTCTAAAAAGTCTATTTAAGTTGACAATCCGCCAAAATTAAACCCCAAAGAATGTTCAATTTACCGCATTCTTTGGGGTTGCTTTTCGATAAGATAAAAATTGGGAATTAATTCACACTCACTATATAATAGACATATAGACTTATGGAGGTGATAACCATGAAATCATTGGGATCGTTTGAGCATCTTACAAAAAGAAATAAAGGGAATATATTTGAGCAAGTTGTTGAAACGATTAGAAAACTCATCGATCAAAGTTTTATATGGGTTATTACGATTTCTGTTATTACATTATTAACTCCCCATATAGAAGGATTTCAAGTTTTACTTAAGCTGTTATCAATCGCTTGGCATTATATCATCAATTGGGGCGATTGGGTATTCATTATACTGATTAGTTTAAGATTGGCACTAGAACCAACAACATTTTACAATAAAGCCAAAGAAATCCGCTTAAATATGTTCTGGTTAGAAACAGCACGGTGGGAAAGGACCCCATATATTGCACCTTTACATTTATATTACTTATTGGCTGTTCCCTATTCATATTCACCCTATTTAAAAGATATATCTAAAAATAAATTCTATCAAATCGTCATGAATCAATTCAGATCAAGAGTTTATACCGATATTGGACACCGTTCACTAGAACCATCCAAAAAGCCATCAAAACTTAAAATTATAGGAATTAAATCTTTTTTTCCTATCATAGCAGGAATTGGCTTAGAAGTTTTGTTTTTCTATTCACTTTACGATACAAAACCGATCAATAAATGGTTTACTGGATTAGAACGATTTTTAATACCAGTTGTCGTATTTATTGCCTCATGGGTCATTCAACAAATATTAGCGATCATTATTTTTTCTAATCCACGAAAATTGCGAAAAGAAATAGAAAACATGTTTGATGAACCAGAACCAAAGATACCGTGGAGAGAAACATTTCCTGATAAAAAACTAGGGCAAATGATTATTCAATCTTGGCAATACCATGTTGATTTGAAACAGCATGTTGATTTGAAACAGATTGTTCCATATCCATTCCCATCCGAACAAATTCCAGAATGGGCAGATGAAATCGAACAAGAATATTCCGATAGTGTTGAAAAATGGAGAGAAGAGCAAATGCAAATTGTAAACAAACAAGTAAAAGAAACAAAAAATAAATCAAAAGGAAAAGTTGTTAAATTTACTAAAAGAAAGAAGGGTTAACAAAATGAAACAATTAGTAAAATTACATTTGTCCGTAATTTTTGGTTGGGGAGTTATTCTATTTGCAATACTTGCTTCTATATCATCTCCATCCGATCGTATGAATCTGTTTGTAACAGCAGGCATTCTATTATCCATTCGTTATAGCGTACTAAAACCCGTTGCAATGCTTGAAACCATAGGAGCAGGATTATTTTATTTTAGCTTATGGGATTTGATATTTGGGGACCGAGATTCCTATCTACCTAATACCGTTAGTATGATTTTGTTTCCAATCGTAATCATACTTCTAATATTTACTTTCGTGAACTACTCACCACTTAGCTATCGCTTGAAGTGGGAGCTTCTCAGCTCCACGACGAAAGTAACCTTTCGTCTCCCTGAGCGTTACTTCGGGTCGTTCCAACCCTAGGCATCCGATGATTTGGAGTTCTTTTGTACCTTGGATATTTTACGCATGAAAGGATCAGCTTGGTTGAAGTTGATTCATATCCCACTTTCATTAAACTACGCAAGATTTAGAAGTGGGAGACTTCTCGACTGAAGAATGTTAAAATAGCGGTTGCATTAGGAGCAGCAGCCAACGTTGTTGGTCATAATCACCCAAGTGGAGATCCCACTCCTAGTAAAGAAGACATCTCTATAACACAAAGGCTTTCTCAAGCAGGTGAGATCTTGGGAATCGAAGTCTTGGATCATATTATCATCGGTAATTTTACCGATAGATATGTGTCTTTAAAAGAGGAAGGTTATATCTGATAAAAGGAGGGTGTTCCATGCACGAGTACAATTTAGATTGTAAAGGGGCATTTAGAATGGAACGGATAACATTAGAACGGAAAGTACATTATAATGACGTACAATTAAAAGTTGATAATTTTCCAATAAAAAAATGTAATAAATGCGGTGAAGAAGTATTTGGGCTTACAGATCTAGTCATGTTAGATTTATTTGCTCTTGAATCGAATGCGGGAGAGCAAATACATGTTGATTTCTCAGTAATTAAGGAACGATTCAAAGACAAAGACTTAATGGAAGAAGTACTTAAATACAAAAATTAATTTGAAGTCATCGCCCATCTATAGAGATGGGTGTCTTCTTGCCTATTTTAACCTCATGGAGCAATGACATACTGAAAGATTTAATAAATAAAATAAATAATGGAGAACTAAGATATAATCTTATCATATTAGATAAAGAGATGTTCCCTGTACACATATTTAATGATGTTCAATGGTATCAAACCTTTGATCCGAATAAGGTTCTAATTTTATTTTTGATGAGAATAAAAATGAAAAAGAAAATTAAAAAGATTTCCTAAAAAGTTGTTAAATTGCATTAGAATTTACTCCATCCAATGCACCAACCTCTTGAACGACAGAAATGGGATGTTTATATTGACGTTTATCTGTGTTATGATTAGAATAAGTCATCAGTAAATCCTCCATATTATCTTTTTTATCCCCCATTTCACCACCTCTTATTTTTATAATACTCGAGTGCATCAAATTTTTCTCCAACATATCTGTAATGATTATTCATATTTAAATTAATTATTTTGTCAGTAAGTTTGTAATGATTATTCGTTGATGCTTCCCAAGGTTTTTCTTTTTTTGAGAGAAACTCCCCTGAAATCAGTCCAATAAGCATAGGTAATACAAAAATTATAGTGATCACTTTCATGATCATACCCATTCCTCCATTTTATTTAATATATCTATTATAACATAGAACTCACTAGAGAAATTAAACTTTTCCTCCTTATCTGTTCCTCATCCCTTCTTGATTTACTTAGCCATATTTCTGCTCCTTTTGCAAAAAATCGGTACGGATTTATGAACAAAGTATTATCTTTGTTTCTCGATTCGTATCTTGTAACTTTTTCGTTTGGGCGGGGGTGCGTCGCGCGCGTCGAAAGGGGGTAAGCCAAAGAAAAAGAATCACGTATCGAACAAAGGTAGATAAATACGGCAAGTAGAAAAGGGTGAGCGAAAACACACGGGCGAAAGAAAGTGGAAGAAACGGAAAGCAGGTTGGGTCATGAGAAATGTGGGGATGATTGGATAAGAATATGAGTTTCTCTAGTGAGTTGCTTTTTGTAAGTGAAATATGAAATTGGTGGCCGATGAGTACATAAAAAAACCTGTAGTTATTTTCTACAGGCTCTCTGATTTATAATCTTTAATGAACTATATTCGGTGAAAAGGTAAAATCATCTAATTTGTATCCTGGAAAATGTGTTGCAATCCCGTTCATTATTTTTCTTCTTTTTCATTCATTTCACTCCATGCTTAATAGAGTATATTGGTTTTCATTTCGTTCTTTTTGTTCTTCCATGCTTAAATCGCTTAATTGTGTCTTTTTAACTCTTTCCCCTTTTGCTAGTGACATTTTATATCCCCCCTATTGATATTTGTCATTAAGCCAGTTAAAATAGCTTTTTTTGATTTTAAGAATTTTTTCTTGTCTTGTGAAATTTGCTTTGGTTTAGTTTGTGTCAAGTTTTTCTCGATCAAGCTTTAATACTAATAATATCAGCATCCTATTTTTGTACGCTATGCACAGGCTACCGCACTACTGTCTGGTGGCCTTGATTAATAAGTTACGTTCTAAAAAGCAAGAACCTGACTTATTAAGTACATAGATACCATAGGACAAGCAAGGAAAAGATGCTGGAGATATGACTACGTCATAGAATTCGACATAAAAGGGCTATTTGATAACATTGACCACGAATTACTCTTGAAAGCGGTCAGAAAACACACGGACTATGATTGGGTGATACTCTATATTGAACGGTGGCTGAAAGCGCCATTTCAGAAGAAAGATGGAGAAATTGTTCAACGAAAAGCTGGAACACCTCATGGAGGTGTCATAAGTCCTGTTCTTGCAAATCTGTTCATGCACGATGCGTTCGATATGTGGATGGTACGGACGAATCCGCAGGCACCGTTAGAGCGATATGTGGATGATGCTATCATCCACTGCAAGACGAAAACCGAAGCGGAAGAGACTCTGAAAAAGCTGAAAGAACGACTAGAGGAATGCAAACTCGAATTACATCCGACGAAAACAAAGATTGTATACTGCAAGGATAAAGACAGAAAAAGTGAGTATCCGAATACGGAGTTTGACTTTCTGGATATACCTTTCGAAGGATATTTATAAAAGACAGACTGGGAAGGCTACAGTTCAATTTCCTTCCAACAGGTAAGTAAAAAGTCGGTAAAATCCTTTAGAGACAAGATAAAGGAAATGAGAATTCATAGCTTTACTGGGAGTAAAATTGAAATGATAGCACAAATGATAAACCTGATTGTTAGAGGATGGCTCAACTATTTCACAAAGTTCAAACCATCGGCAGTGAAATACACCATCGACTGGTTGAATCGGCGTTTGGTTAAATGGGCAATGAACAAAAATAAAAGATTCAGAGGACATCGTAGTCGAGCTCAAAAATGGTTGAGAGAACTTGCAAAAAGAGCCCACAATGTTCCTACATTGGGCTCTCGGTATGATTCCGTAAATGGCTGAATGATAGAAGCTGTATTAGACTGCCCCTCCTATCGATATTCAAAAAAATCTCCTTGTTTTTTATTCATCAATTAGATATATTAATTAATGTAAGTACTTACTTAAATAACGTGTATCAAAAATAAAGAAACGAGGTGTGCATCTTTGAACCAACCGATACGAAAACGGATGAAAAAAGAAGAACGAGAACAACAAATTTTAGAAGCAGCTAGAAAAGTTTTTAACGAAAAAGGCTATAACGGGGCAACGACGATTGAGATCGCCCAAGAAGCAGGAATCACTGAAGTCACCTTATTTCGCTATTTTTCTTCAAAACAAGATATGTTTATGAAAGCAATAGAGCCTATTTTAACAGAAACATTACAACAGGTGATACGAACCTCAAACGGATTAAGTTCAAAGGAACGAATTAAACAGATCTTACAAGACCGGATTACACTTATTTCGAAACACTATCAACTCATTAAGATGGTCTTAATGGAGGATCAGTTCGTTGACGAGCTGCCATCTGTTCATATTGTGAGCAAAATGGCAGACTTATTGAAACAGGCTATTACCGAAATGGAAATACCAAAGGAGAAAGAAGAAGTGATATTGCGAATGGTGATGGGAACGACATTAACCTTCTTATTTATGCCAGAAAACAATGAGCAAAAAGTGAGTCAAATTGTTGCCCAAATGGTGGAATCAATCTGTATAGAAAATGGTGATGAATAAAGGAACAAACCAATGGAGGTGAAGAAGATGAAACGAATCTTTGAATGGTTGGCTATTCGCATGGAAAAACGACCAATGAGAATCTTACTGATTACCATCGCGATTTTTCTTGGTTTAACCATTGGGATCTCCCAAATTCGGATGGCAACAGGAAACGACACTCTTGTCAAAACCTCTACGGAAGCATATCAATCCAATGTTGCTTTGGAAAAAGATTTTGGTGGAGATGCCGTGATCGTTTTATTTGAGGGGAAAAAGCAAAAAGACCTCGTTACATTAGAGAATATCCGCAAAATGTGGAATGTAGAACAGACAATCAAACAGGAAAATGATGTATTTACAGTAATCAGTCCTGCAACCATTGTCAATCTGATTGCGGATAAACAAGGAACAGAAATTAAGAGTCGTCTGAATGACATTAGTGATGGTTTAGCAGAAATGTCGAAGAAAATGATCGATCTTGGAAACAATTTGAAAGGCAAGAACATAAAAGATCCGAATGAAATCAAAGCTAAGATTGAAGATCTATCTAAAGCAACTGCTGCCTTTGATCAGCTAATCAATGCCCAAAAGGAAATGGGAAAAGGGACGAGTCAACTTCAAGGGGGAATGAACCAAATTGCTGATGGCATCGGAAAAGTTTCATTACAGTTACAGCAATTAGGCATGAGCGTAAAAAATAATCTTCAATTATCTCAACAATTACAAATGATGGCTGCTAACTTGAACCAAAGTTCCCAAGGGCTTAAAATCATAGCGGAAAAAACCACAGGTTTACAACAAGGAAATGAGAAAACGGCAGAAGCTTTAAGTAAAATGAAGATGCAACTTAATGCCCAAACAAAGGAGATGATAGGAAGTTTTGGGGATGCTTTATCTCCTGATCAACTTCAGGAGATGGCTGACGGCTTTCTCACAATGGGGGAGAAGTTAGGTGAAATTAGTGACGGATTGAATACGTTCCATGAGAAAAGTGGAATGATGATTGCAGATATTCCAACGGAGCAAAAGGAATTAGATGAAATTCTATATGACAATGGAAAGTTGCGTTCCATGTTCTCGGAAGTGATCCTCGATAACACCCATGCCATGATGATGGTGAAAATGAATGGGAATCTATCCGATTCACAAAAAGATGATTTATATCAAAAAATAGAGAATTTACTAAAAGAACAAGATTTTAAAACGATTTCCTATATGGTTTCGGGAAAACCAGTGCTTGACTCTGCTCTTCGTTCAGAAATGAAAAACAGTATGAAGAATATGGTACTTCTTGCCGTAGGATTTATGTTTCTTGTGTTAATGGTGGTTTTCAAAGTAAGATGGAGAATACTTTCTTTACCCATTATCTTTTTTGCAGTCGTCGCTACATTAGGCTTGATGGGATTGGTCAACATCCCGATGACGATGGTATCGATGGCCGTTTTTCCGATTTTGATTGGATTAGGTGTTGACTATTCCATTCAATTTCAAAATCGTTATGAAGAAGAACATTCATTAAAAAAGACATTAAAACAAATGGGGCCAGCAGTGGGAACAGCAGTTGTCGCAACTATCCTTGGTTTTGTTGCTCTGTATCTTTCTCCTGTTCCAATGGTTGAGGATTTTGGCAAGATGTTAACCATTGGTGTAGCTATTAGTTATCTTGCTGGGATCTTTATTTTAATGTTGATTCTCTATCTACGTGATCATTATTTCTCAAGAAATCAAAAAGTATTACAGAAAAAAGTGAATCAGTCGTCGATATTAGAACGGATTCTTCAAAGCTCTACGTCAATTGTGATTAAATTTTCTCTGTTCGTTTTACTATTTGCAATCTTCGTCACTGCTTGGGGTGTATGGGTCGATGAAAAAGTAGGAGTAGAAACAGATATCGAGACATTTATGCCACAAGATACGCCACAGTTATTAGATATTCATAAACTACGGGATGTCTTAGGAGCGACTGATCAAGTGGTTCTTCTTATACAGAGTGACTCATTGCTTAGTGAGAAACATCTAAACTGGATCGATCAAAAAACAGAACAATTAAAGCAAAAATATCCTGATTTGATTGTTAATGCCAAATCATTAACAACATTAATTCGCAATGCGAATGACGGAGAAATGTTGAGCTATACAGATTCGCTTGATTTTATCAATGACTTACCAGAGAATCAACGGAAAATGTTTTTAACCGAAGATCAAAAACAATCGGTGATTCTCTTAAACATCAAACATGTGCCGATTGGTGAAGTCAAGGGCTTTATTCAGGACTTACGGAAAGAGATTAAGGATACAGATATGAAAGTTACTGTAACAGGAAAAAGTGTGCTAGATGTTGAAATGATTAATGGATTAACATCAGGTAGAGTAGAAATGACTTTTATCGGGATGGGGCTTGTATTCCTTGGGCTGCTTGTGGTTTACCGTAATCCAATTCGTGCGTTTATCCCAGTCTTCCCCATTAGTCTCATCGTAGGACTTTCTGGGGGAATGATGTACTTACTTGGAATGAAGTATACGCCGCTGACAGCAACATTAGGAGCATTAATTATTGGAATCGGTACTGAGTTTACGATCCTATTATTAGAGCGATATATGGAAGAAAGGGAAAAAGGAATGGAAAAAATCTTGGCAATCAAAACAGCTGTGTCCAGAATCGGAAAAGCAATTATAGCCTCAGGTCTTACTGTAATTGGTGGATTTAGTGCATTGGTCGTTTCTGATTTTGTGATTCTCAAGGATTTCGGATTAATGACCTTAATCAATATGAGTTTAGCATTATTTAGTACATTGGTAGTTTTACCACCTGTAATGGTTTGGTTGGATCGATGGATTGTAAAAAAGATGAAAGAAGCACCTTCACCTGTTGTACAAATTGCACAAAAAACAGAATAGTAAAAAGAAAGGTTTTTAAGGTTTTGAACGATAACCCGAATTTTAGACACAAAAAAAGAGTCTAAGATTCGGGTTTTTTATTAAGGTATAGATTGGTATAATTTTGTATGTATTATACCGATGTGACTTGATTAGGCGATTTATCCTCCGCCTCAATCTCTTTTGGAGGTAGGTTGGGGGAAAGTTTAGAATTAGGTTAATAGGATGGAGTAAGTGAAGAAAATGTTTTTTCTAAGTAAATGCTTAATATTGGATAATTCTCTAATTTTAAGTTTTTCTATTTTCAAGTAAAATAGATTTAAAACTTTTGTGAAAGAGAGAGAAATAAATTGAACATTTATCAATTGATTTTTATTGTGTTTGCTTTTATTTTGACCCTTATCATTGGTTTTCTTCTTGGTTTTCGTTTTGGGAAAAATCTTAATCGTGAACAAAATAATTTTGAAGTTTCCTTGAGGAATAAGCAAAGCATAAAAGAAGTTGAAAATACGAATCGAAGCTTACGAGATATCATCATAGCCAAAATGGAACAATTACAACAAAAGACAAATGTGGATTTTGTGGCTTTAGCTATTTATGATGTCATGACCGATGAGATACGTTGGCGTTTAGCTATTGGAGCTAGTAATGAACGGTATAAACGAATTGTCATTCGAATGGGGAAAGGAATTGCTGGTGAAGTGGTTCAATTGAATCGGATAATTAAGATTGAAAATTTCCCCTATGATGCGATTGGCGATTCCATTGAATACCCGATCATCTTAATCGAACATCTTCGAAGTGTTTTGGCTGTACCCGTGTCATTTCAGCAAAAAATCTATGGTGTTCTCTTAATCGGTCAAAGAACGGAAAGAGTATTTGAAGATATTGATGAACAAGAAACGAAGAACGTGGGGCAGGAAATTGCAAAAGAACTAGAGAGAGCAAACATTTATGACCGTATTCTTCATGAGGCTGATTTAGACAAAACTCAATCTTTAGATCAACAATTGTATCAAAATGATTTTATTCAATATTTGCTACGAAAACAAAAGGATTCAAATAAAGAGAAAAAAGGGAAGATCGAGTTTGAAGTTTTAGACCAATCGATTGTAGAGATTACGAATGATGTACAGCAAACGCTTGTTTATAATATGGAAGAGATTTTTACGATACTGAATCAAAATAAAGATGATCAAACGAATGTCAGTATCGGACGTGAAGGAAATTATCTTCTGATAGAATTTAAAAGTAATCATTCCATCCTATCAACGAAAGAAACATTTGGCCAACTTTATGAGCGTATTGGGCAAATTGGAGGATCGGTTATATCTTATCGTGAAGAAGGTGGTTTCCATCTTGTAATGCAAGTCCCCGTATGGAGTTATCAAAACCCTTTATAATTCAATTTATTAATAAAATAAACCTATGGAATCTCAGTATGAGAATTTCCATAGGTTTTTCTCTCACTAGAAGGGACAACATACAACTAGAGTTTTCTTAATCAACGAAGTATGTGGAATAAAGCTGAGATTTCTGCCTTCTCTTCTTGACTTAAAATCAAGCTAACCAAGGGATAAAAATAATGATCTTCTTTTTCAATATGTTTCATGATTATATATGCAAGGAGGTTAATCTGCTTTTTGAATTCCAATGATTCAGGATTCTGATGATATGATTTTTGAACTTCATGGTATTTTTTTTCAATGGATCGATGTTCATCAATTAGTTTTGCAATAGGTCCTACTACTTGGTTATTAACATATCGTTTCAATCGAGTGAGGATGAGATCTTCTTCTTGTTTAAAATGATGTTGTATCTCATGGGCGATGACTTCTAATGCTTTGTTATAGATCTGTTGTACATTAGACTTTCTTACTTGACTCATCAGATTCCAAGTTTTATGATGGTCATAAATAAAGGGATGTAATTCTGTAGCAATATTTTCAAGAATAAACTCGAAGTCTTTATTATGATTTCTGATGTTTCCCTTTGTCATAAAAATCCTCCTGAAGTTTTAATATATTCATCATACCACGAATAAGAACAGGTTACAGTTAACAATATCACTTTTTATGAATGATGGAAGGGAGATTTGTATGAAAAATGAAGCCAATTCAGGACAAATTATCGGAGTATGATATTTATCCATGGTTAATCTTTGCCTCGGTAACGACCGCGACGTTTATGACCAATGTAGATGCAAGTATTTTAAATGTTGCATTACCTGTTTTAGAAGATTACTTTTCCGCCGGACCCCAAACCTTACAGTGGGTGATTTCCGGTTACTTATTGGTGATTACAAGTATTCTACCAGCCGTAGGGAAACTGTCCGATATCAAAGGGCGAAAAAAAATGTTTATGATTGGACTTTCTATCTTTACTTTCGGATCGTTTCTCTCTGCATTATCTGCAACAGTCTGGCAGCTTGTGGCGTTTCGCATTATTCAAGGCGTTGGTGGTGCGATTATGCAAGGAAATGTGATGTCCATCGTTGCCTATACGTTTCCGCCTGGACGAAGAGGGAAGGCTTTAGGTGCAATTGGCAGTGTTGTTGCAGCGGGAACCATTGTTGGACCAGCACTTGGTGGATTTCTAATTCATCAATTCGGATGGCAAGCGATCTTTTGGGTGAACGTTCCTATTGGTATTTTAGGAATTGTAGGAACTTATATTCTTCTCCCACCCGACCAACTTGACGATCAACAGGAACGATTAGACTATGCTGGTTCAGCGATCTTTTTCGTAGCAATGACGGCCTTGTTACTTTATGTTTCTCAATCACAGGAATGGGGATTTCGTAGTGTGGCGAGTTTGACTTCACTTATTATTGCGATTGTTGCTTGGATCGGATTTGTTTATTGGGAGAATCGAGTAAAAATACCACTTATTGATTTATCCTTCTTTAAAAACCCTACTTTTACGATTGGAAATTTTGCGGGTTATGTATCCTATGTGTTAATCATGTTTCCATCCATTCTTTTGCCGCTTTATTTACATCATGTGGTTCATGTTAGCGTAGACCAAATTGGTTTCTTGATGACTGCTCAGGCGATTGCGATGATGATTGCCGCACCGATTGCTGGATGGTTGTCTGATCGGGTTGGACATGACATCCCTTCAGTAATTGGAATGGGACTAACTGCCATTTCCTTGTGGATGATGGGACAGTTTGATACGACAACACAGCCTTTTCATGTTGTTCTTGCCTTAAGCTTGTTTGGAATTGGCGTAGGTCTGTTTCAATCTCCGAATAATGTGTCGATCCTAGAAAGTGTACCTGTCGGTAAAACAGGAGTTACAGGTGGAATTATTGCAACAGTGCGTAACTTTGGACGAGTAAGTGGTGTTGCCGTTGCCGTTTTCTTGTTCCAATGGATGATGGGAGCAAGTGATACAGTTCATCAATATGTCGAAAGTGTCTCGTTTGTATTTTTATTTGGCAGCGGTTTGGCAGTGGTGACATTACTCGTACTAATCAGTCGTCTACGAGTCTCACTAAAAAAGAAAAAGGAATTATACTAAATAAAAAATCGAACTTTAAGGTGCGAGTTTATCTTGCACCTTTTTTGTTTTTTTGCCATCTAAGTAAATTAGTAGATTGTCCACGAAAATAATTGTCGCGGGTCAGTGAAATGTGCTAGAATAGGAAAGGATGATTGAATGGAGGAAGATTGGAGGGAAAAACATGAATTCATGGATTCGTTTTTCGATGAAAAACGTGGGCGTTATCTTTATGGCCATGATTCTGATTCTTTTGGGAGGAATTTATTCGGCATCCAATATGAAATTGGAAGAAATGCCGAATGTTGATATACCCTACTTGACCGTTATTGTAGCCTATCCTGGAGCTACGCCAGAACAGTCATTAGAAGACATTGGTAAACCAATGGAGCAAGCATTTTCAGGCTTGAAAAATATAGAAAACCTCTATATCACCGCTGGCACAAATTATACAGCAGCAACATTAGAATTCAATTTGGATCAGTCAATGGATCAAGCGGAAAAGGATGTGAACAGTGCTTTAGCAACAATCAAGTTGCCGGAAGGTGCACAAAAACCTCAGATTCGTAAGGAAGGTCCGACGGCTGCACCAATTTATTCTTTTAGTGTTACAGCGAATGAGGATCAAGCAACGATTCAGCAATATATCAAAGACCATATTCAACCTAGTTTAGCTACAATTGATGGGGTTTCTTCCGTTGATGTAAAAGGTTTGGCAGAGAAAAAGATTTTTATCCGGGTTGATCCCCAAAAACTAAAGGATAAAAATTTGACCTTGGATCAAGTAAAACAGATACTTCTAGCCAATAATATCTCATTTCCTGCTGGAGAAGTGACAGCAGACAATAAAAGCTTAAATGTGGAAGTAGGTAACAAAATTCACTCGATTGATGATCTGAAAAAGTTGCAATTAATCTCGATTCAGCAAGATTTAAGTGGATTCTCAAATGCTTTTAAATCTATTGGCGAAGGATTTAATGTCGTTGGTTCAACGATAGGACAGCTCGGTCAAGGAGTCGGAACACTAACAGGAAACCAATTGATGATTCAAGGGCAGATTGAAATCATGAATGGAATCTTTGGAATTTCATCGATGATGTTACAGGATCAAGCTCAACTGAATGGGTTGATGCAACAGTTACAGAAAACTCCCGAACAAGCTCAAGTACTTCAACCACAAATTGAGGAATTACAGAAAAAAATTCAAAGAGAACAAGCGCAAATTACGAGCTTACAATCGAAACTGACTGAGCTTCAAAAACAAGTAAAATCTTCTGGAATCCAGTTAGCCAATGAATTAAAAGGAATGGCCTCTAACCAAAAAACGCCAACAACTCAGAATCATTCGACGATGAATCCATCGTTAAAAATTGAGGTGATTCCTTTAACGGATATTGCTGATGTGAGTTATAAATCTGAAAATGGTGCAGTTCTTACACGTCTTAACGGGAACCCTGCTGTCGTAACCGATATTAAAGCGCAACCAGGTACGAATACGGTTGAACTTGTAAAAAAGGTGGAAGAAAAATTAAAGGAGATCAAACTGCCAAAAGGCTATCAATTAACGAAACTTCGTGATAGTTCCATTCAAGTGAAAAAATCGGTGAATGGAATGTTAAGAGAATCTCTATTAGGGGCGTTATTTGCTGTCATTGTGACTTTTATCTTTCTACGGAACTGGCGGTCCACGATTGTTGCCATATTATCGATTCCATTATCGATCTTCGCATCCATGATTGCTTTATACTGGTTTGGTTATAGCTTAAATATTATGACTCTTGCCGGGATGGCGATTGCAGTTGGTCGTGTTGTCGATGACTCGATCGTCGTTATTGAAAACATCTATCGGCGTTTGAGTGCTAGCAAAGAACGCGATCCAGAGCTCATTATTGATGCAACTAAAGAAGTAGGAAAAGCAGTCACATTCTCTACTTTTACGACAATTGCAGTTTTTGGACCGTTATCATTTGTGCCTGGAATCGTCGGTAAATTTTTCGTCCCATTTGCTGTTACCGTCGTTATTGCCTTACTTTTCTCGTTAATTGTTGCCATTACTGTTGTTCCGTTATTGTCTCGTTTATTCTTAATGAACATGAGACACCATGAACCAAAAGATAACCTATTACAACGAGGGTATCGCCAATTACTTGGTTGGTCTTTGCAACATAAATTCATCGTTTTACTTGTTGCTTCCTTTTTGTTTGGGAGTGCAGTTGCGTTAGTTCCTCATATTCCTAAAAACTTTATGCCAACGGAAAAGACGGTTTCCTATAATCTTGGAATCACTCTTCCATTAGGAACGACAGATGAAAGAGCAGATCAAATGGCGAAGAAGATTGAGAACTTATTAGCAAAACGAAACGATGTTAAACACTTTCAAACGAATATGATCGGTGAAAAAATTGAAATACAGATTGAATTAAAAGATGATCTAACGCAAGAACAGACCAAAGATTTTGAACAATATATCCGAAAAAATACGGCTAACTTAGATCATGGTGTAACAACAGCGTTAACGCCTTTAGGTTTAGCTTCAGGTTACGGTGGCCTATATATTGTGGTGAATGGTACGGATATGGCTTCTTTAAAAGAAGCAGGGGCAATGATTGTAAATCAAATCAAAGATGTCCCAGGTTTAGCCGATGTAAGTTCCAATGTATCGGCTGTTCAACAGCAAATTTCGGTTCAGGTTGATCCGAAGAAAGCAGCAGAGAATGGCTTGAACCCTGCTATGGTTGCTATGGCGGTAAGAGAAATGATTAGTGGCGATTCGGTGATGAATGTGAACCTAAACGGAAAAACCACAGATGTGAATCTTGGGTTAAAAGTGGATGATTTGAAATCACTTGAATCGATTCGTAACCAAACGATTACATCAATGACAGGAAAACAAGTGAAGTTGTCAGATGTTGCCACAATTGAACAAAAACCAGGTCCAACTTCGATTCAACGTTTAAACCAACAAGAATACGTCTCCATACAAGGACGATTTACCACAGATAATTCCTCTGCGATTCAAGATGAAGTTGAAAAACGAATAGAGAGAATCCAATTACCAGAAGGGGTCACAATTCGTTTTGAAGGAGAAAGTAAAGAGATTTCTTCAGGATTTAAAAATATGGGAATTGCCATCGTTGTCGCGATTTTGTTGGTCTATCTCGTGATGTTGATTGGGTTTGGTGAAATGATCGCACCGATTGGAATTTTATTCTCACTACCTTTTATCTTCGTTGGGGGACTTTGGGGCTTATACTTTTCTGGTGATGCATTAGGAATGCCAGCAATGGTTGGTTTTCTCATGTTAATTGGAATTGTGGTTACCAATGCAATCGTTTATATGGACCGTGTCATCCAAAACCGTGGTTTAGGTATGAAGTTACGTGAAGCATTGATTGAAGCAGGTGTTACCAGACTTCGCCCAATCTTGATGACTGCATTAGCGACAGTTGGAGCATTGCTACCATTAGCCATTTCCACGGAAGGTGGATTAATTTCTCGCTCAATGGCGATCGTTGTGATTACAGGATTAACGACATCAACGCTTTTAACTTTGGTTATTGTGCCAGTTGCTTACATGGTTTTAGATGGGATTCGCAATCGAGTATTGGCATTAGGAAAATCAAACACGAACGCTCAAATCGTGGACTCCATTCGCTCAATGAACGATTGATCCTTTGTCATTTCGTCCAGTAGGGGTATAATACCTATTGGACTTTTACTTTCAACTGAACAAACGAAACGAAAAAAGGACCTCCCTTCAAAAAATGTGGGGGTCCTTTTCCTATGTCTAGTCCATATGCTCATTTCCAATAAAGGCTTCGCGTACCCGGCTCCAGAAAGGAAACGGCCGATATCTAGCAAATCGAATCTTCTCATCTGCAACAAAACCTTGTATGGAATAAACATTTTTCATTTGCATACTCAAATGGTCAAGGGTAAAGCGTATTTCACCTTGATATTGAGGGTATAAATCAATATGATGATGTTTCGGCAAAACAAGAGGTGATCCAATCGTTCGATAGACGCGGTTATTAATTGACGCCATTTCACTCACCTGAATCGATTCAAGTGATGGATGAATTAATGCTCCTCCTAAACTTTTATTGTAGCCTGTACTACCAGAAGGAGTTGATATACATAATCCATCTCCGCGAAACATTTCAAAATCTTCGTGATTAATTTTAATTTTCATGACCAATGTTTTTTCAAGGTTTTTAACGGTGAATTCATTTAATGCTAAGTATTCATAATCCTTTTGATCATTTGTTTGAATCTTAATTTTTAGTAAAGGGTATTCAATGGTTTTCATCGATTGGGTAGCAATTAATGAAATAATCGTTTCTAACTGATCAGGTTGCCAATCAGCATAAAAACCTAAATGTCCCGTATGTATCCCTAGAAAAGCGACTTCCTGAAGACGATGTTGATTAGAATGAAAGGCTTCTAACATCGTCCCGTCTCCCCCAATAGAAATAATTAAATTAGGAGAATGGTTATCTTCAATTAAACGATATTTTGTCGCTAGTTTATAAAATTGCTCAGTGATAGATTCGGATTGACTGTCACCACGATGTACAATCGAGAATTTCATGAAGTAGTAACCTCCACATATGAGATCTTGTACTAATTATAATCATAAAAAACGGAAAAAATAAACAGAATAAAAGGTAAGTGTAAAAAATGATTTAGATTAAAAATATTTCCCTAAACTCTCCCCATTGTAGCAGTGGTATTTAATCGAAGTTTGAACCAATAGGAAAGTATGGCCAAAAAAGAGCAAGCCTTTTGACTTGCTCTTTTCTAATGATATTCTAGCAATTATGTTCAATCAGATCGATTTTTCCTAACCTCCAATGTATTTCGCAAAAAGATTTTTGGCAACGATTAAATCATCGGTCCCTTGTACCAAGGTACGACCATCAGGGAAAATCGTTAGTTTATAACTCTCTACATAAAAACGAAGGAGAAAGGGTGTCTCTTCCACACGACCCACAAGTTGTAATGTTTTTGCCAATTTTTTTAGATCTAATTTGGTTTCCAAACCTGGTGTGATTTGAATCGTGTCCCTTCCACATAAAGATACTACCCGTTCTGATTTATCATTAGGATCAAGATAATCATAGTGATGATGTCCACAAGTAGGACAATCCTCATTCCGCGCATTTTTTACATTGATTTCGGAATAATCATTTTGCCATAGTTCAAAGTTGCGTAAGGAAGTGCTTAAATGTTCATCATCACCAACTAACAATTTGAGTGCTTCTGTTGCTTGGTAAGCAGCCACCACTTGAATGATCGGCCCAATAACTCCTGCGGTATCACAAGTTTGCGTAGTACCTGGTGCGGGAGCTTCGGGGAAAAGGCAACGGAAGCATGGTGTTTTTTCTGGAATGATGGTAAATGTCATTCCTCTGGAACTCACTGCACCACCATAAATCCAAGGAATCCCATATTTGACAGCCACATCATTCACCAGATAACGAACATCAAAATTATCTGTTCCATCGAGAATGAGGTCGACATCAGAAAGTAATTTTTCAGCGTTTTTCCATGTGAGATCTGTTACATGAGCATCAACGATGACATCAGAATTAATGGCATTTAGTTTCTCTTTTGCTGCAATCGCTTTAGGAAGACCTTGTTTTGCATCCTTTTCGTCATATAACATTTGCCGTTGTAAGTTACTGTATTCCACAAAGTCTCGATCCATGATTCGAACATAACCTACACCTGAACGAACCATATGATTCGCTAAAGCTGTTCCTAAAGCGCCCATTCCTACAATCGCTATCCGACTATTTTTTAATTTTTCTTGCCCTTTTTTTCCAATAAAAGGGAAAAGATGTTGTCTTGAGTATCGTAATTCACTTTGATCCATTTTGACCATCCTTATTTAAGTTACTGTTTTCTATACGATTTTCAGTTAAAATTAT
This sequence comes from Tepidibacillus fermentans, assembly GCF_004342885.1. Lineage (NCBI taxonomy): Bacteria > Bacillati > Bacillota > Bacilli > Caryophanales > Bacillaceae > Tepidibacillus > Tepidibacillus fermentans. The sequence goes on along the minus strand of NZ_SMAB01000001.1, from coordinate 207,240 downwards.
TTTTCTGTTTGTGGTTTCCAAGGGCCTTCTTGATGCCCAATCCATTCTTCGCCATCTTCCCAGATTTCTTTTTTCCACACAGGGACAATTTGTTTTAAACGTTCAATCGCATAACGTCCCGCTTCAAAACCAGCTTCACGATGAGGAGAGGCAACGGCAATAATGACACTGATCTCTTCAATGGCTAGTTTACCAACACGGTGGGACATAGCTACTTTCGTATCTGGCCATTTTTCTTTAATTTCATTGGCGATTTCTTCCATTTTCTTTATTGCCATTTCTGGATATGCTTCATATTCAAGATACACCGTTCTTTTTCCATGAGTGAATTCCCGTACGGTTCCAACAAAAGTTAGTATGGCTCCAGCATAGGGATTGGAAACTTTTGCAATGAGTCGATCAGCTGATAACGGTTCTGTTGTTACTTCATAAAGTGGTTCTTCTCCACCACTTACCGGAGGGATTAAGGCAACTTCATCGGTTTCTGTAATGTTTTGTTCCGGTTTTGCATAATCATGATTAACAGATACCATTGATCTTTTGATCATCTCAGCTGCTTGAGGAAATTCTGATATCAGAGAATTGATTATATCTTTCACGTTAGGAGAGTGATCGAAATGTAATTCGTGTACTCTTTTTCCAGTGCTTTCAGCAATACCTGCAAAAAATTTTACGGTTATTTTCATAGAATTCGTCCTTTCACTAGAAAAATCATATCATGACCTATTGTATCATTAACTTTCTTTTTAAGAAAAGCAAAAATCCATGAAGAGTTTTTAGCAATTGATACAATTGATTTAAGATTATGAAATTTTTAGGAAGATTTTATTTTCTCCTAAGTCGTGATATTATAATAATTAGATTGGTACTTTCTAAACTTTACCAGTCAATTTTTGGGGATAAAATAATAGAAAAAGAGGAGGTAAAATCGGTTGAAGTTAGATGGATATTTGAACAAAGTCGCTTGGATTAATTTAACAGACGGAACGATTGAGTACAAAGAGATTGCCGAAGAAGATGCTAGAAAGTACATCGGAGGTAGAGGACTTGGAGTAAAATATGTTTTTGATAATGGTCCCCTTGTTGATCCATTATCACCAGACAACTTACTTACCATTTTAACGGGTCCAACCACGGGTACCCAAGTTACGATGGGAAATCGTCTGGCTGTTGTCACCAAGTCCCCATTAACAGGCACCATTACGAACTCACATATGGGTGGATGGGCAGGTTCCCGGATTCGTTGGGCTGGTTTTGATGGCTTTGCGATCAAGGGAAAAGCAGACAAACCTGTATACCTTTTTGTCGAAGATGGCAAAGTAGAAATCCATGATGCCAGTGATCTTTGGGGAAAAGATGTTTATGAGACGATTCAAGCGATGGTTGATCGCTATGGTGAACAGGACTTAAGTGTGATGGCAATTGGGCAAGCGGGCGAAAATCTAGTAAAAATTGCGAGCATTATCAATGAGAAAAATCGTGCCGCTGGCCGTGGGGGAGTTGGTGCGGTTGCTGGCAGTAAGAACCTAAAAGCAATTGTGATCCGTGGTTCCCAAAAGAATATGCTAAAACCTGTTCAAGTAGAAGAACATAAAGAAGCTAGAAAAAAAGCAATGAAATTAATTATGGATAGCCCGATTACAGCACCAGGTAAAGGCGGACTTTCCGTTTATGGAACAAACGTCTTGATGAATTTACTCAATACTGTAAGCGGTTTACCAGCCTATAATGGGAAACTTTCCCATTTTGATCAAGCAGATAATATCAGTGGAGAATCTTATCGAAAAGAACTATTAGTCTCTGAACCAACCTGTCATGCGTGCCCAGTCGCATGTAAGAAAGAAGTGGAAGTAAAGGACGGGAAGTATAAGACAAAGGTTGAATCAATGGAATATGAAACCGCTTGGTCCCTTGGTGCGATGTGTGGAAATGATAATAAAGAGGCATCTGCATATATGTTAAATCAATGTAACCGTTATGGTATAGATACCATTGATGCAGGGGTAGCCATTGCTTTTGCCATGGAAGCTTCAGAAAAAGGTCTGATTGAAGAGGAGATTAAATGGGGCGATGCCGATAAGATGATCGAGCTGATCGATAAAATCGCACGCCGTGAAGGAATTGGTGATCTTTTAGCAGAAGGTGCGGGAAAAGCAGCGAAGAAAATTGGTGCTCCAGATCTTGCGATGACAGTAAAAGATCAAGGGATTCCAGCTTACGACCCACGTGCTGTTCAAGGGATTGGCGTCACTTATGCAACCAGTAACCGTGGTGCTTGCCATGTAAACGGTTATACAGTCGCAAGTGAAATCCTTGGTGTCCCACAACCAATTGACCGTTTAGAAAACAAAGAAAAAGGTACACTCTCTAGAGTATTCCAAGACCTTGCTGCCTTTGGAGACTCCATGGATATTTGTAAATTCTCTTCCTTTGCTGAAGGGGCAGAAGAATATGCAGCTCAATTGGCCACTTTAATCGGCCGTAACATGACCGCAGAAGATGTGATGAAAACAGGAGAGAGAATTGTTAACCTAGAGCGTTATTATAACAACCTCAATGGTTTTGATGGCAAGGATGATACATTACCAAAACGTTTCCTCACAGAAGGTGGAAGCAAACATAGTGAAGGGATTGTTTCCAACCTATCAGAAATGTTAGAAGAATACTATCAAAGCCGTGGTTGGGTCAATGGTGTTGTTCCAGAAGAGAAATTAAGAGAATTAGAGATTATCTAATGTAAGTACGAAAAGGTTTAACGTTATCCAAATAGAAATCCAGCTATCTTTTGGTAGCTGGATTTCTAATTCAATCGTTCTCTAATTAATCGAATCCGACTTCTGACTTTTGATATCTGATTTCTAATTTCATCCTCCTATTCGGAGAGTTCGAATTTGTAATTTTTGAATTATATCTTGAATCTTTGACTTGTCACCATGGAAGGTAATAAATACTCGTGGTATCACGATTGTTGAAACAATTGAAAACGTCTCTTCCTTGGAAATCTCTACAACCCAATCTATTGATTGTATGGTTACGCTTCCATTTTCGTTTGTTATAATAGAAGAAGATGTTAATTGTGTAATATTTAGTAGATATTCGATGAGTAATGAGCGAGAAATACCACGAAATTCTAGTGTTGTTTCATACAAATCAACCACCTCCAACAGGTGGAATTAATGCGATTTCATCGTTTGCTGAAATGGGCGTCTCTAAACCTTGTAAATGAATAATATTCCGTCCATTTACAAAAAGATGAACATGGGGTTTCAGCTGTGACTGAGTTTCATCAATAAATAATTCATGCTGAAAATCTGGAACAAGATTCACAAGTGCTTGCAACAATTGTTTAACGGTGATCGATTCTGTAACTGGTACATCAACAACTTTTGCTTTTGCAAGGTCACGATACGTAGCAAATAATTGGATTTGCATGAGTTCACCTCCCTAATCCAATTTTATCATATCATCATTTCATACTAGAATCACCAATTTAAAATTCAGAAGTGTTTTTGTAAAAGGAATGTACAACACAAGGAGGAAGCAACATGGAGCTATTAAATCTTCATAAAGATGGGCCAAAAATAGAATTATTCGATGTTCAGCAAGTAAATGAAGTGGCAGAAAAGATCAAACAACAGTTTCAGGCAATCCAGGAAGCAGAAACCGTCGGGATTATGGAAGCGGTTGGCCGAGTTTTAGCAAGCGACGTTGTATCAAAAGAAGATGTTCCAGGGTTTCATCGTTCTACTGTTGATGGGTATGCGGTAAAAGCAAGCAATACGTATGGTTCCTCTGAATCGATGCCCTCTTTTTTTCAAATTATTGGTTCCGTGGAAATGGGGAAAAATGTTGATCAGGAAATTCATGAGGGTGAAGCGATGTATGTCCCTACAGGTGGCATGATGCCTAAAGGTGCCGATGCGGTTGTGATGATTGAGGATGTGGAAGTGATTGGGGATTTACTTAATGTCTTTGAACAAGTGGCTCCAAGGGAAAATGTGATTTTCCAAGGTGAAGATGTGAAGCTGAATGAAGTTATTTTAAAAAAAGGCCATCGCTTGCGTCCACAGGATTTGGGTGGTTTGGCTGCCATAGGGATAACCGAGGTAACGGTCTATCGTAAAATAAAGGTTGGTATCCTTTCTACAGGTGATGAGTTGGTTCCCCCTGATACCAAAAAGTTATTACCAGGCCAAATTCGGGATATCAATGGAATCTCAATCAGCGCTGCTGTACAGGCACTTGGTGGCGAAGTCATCTATGGTGGAATCGTTACTGACGAATTCGCTGAATATTTAAGAAGGTCCAAAGAATTGTATGATCAAGTCGATTTTCTCATTTTGTCTGGCGGAAGTTCCATGGGTACGAAAGACTACTCGAGTCGGGTGATGAATGAATTAGGACAACCTGGAGTTTTTGTACATGGAGTTGCAATTAAACCAGGGAAACCGACCATTATTGCTAACTGTAATGGAAAACCAGTCATGGGATTACCTGGACATCCTGTTTCTGCGATGGTTCTATTTGATCTTTTTGGAACACAAATTCTCAACCAACTTCATGGTGTTGAACCGAATCGATTTGCAAAACAATTAAAGGCGAAAATATCACGAAATGTGGCTTCGCAGGTTGGACGAACAGATTTTGTTCGAGTTCAGTTAGAAATTCGTGATGAAGAACTTTGGGCAATCCCCGTTTTTGGAAAATCAGGGTTAATTACCAACCTCGTAAGAAGCGATGGAATGATCGAGATTCCTGAATTTAAAGAAGGAATCGTTGAAGGTGAATGGGTGAATGTCACGTTATTTTCATAAGAGAGTTAGGAAAATAGGATTTCAAGTGCTAGAATAGAGACAATGAATAAACAAAGATGATAAGAGCCTGAGTAAGATAAAGGAGACGTCAAGATGAGGAAAATCTACTTAGAAGATACCCCATTACATGAAGCACAAGAAAAATATTTGAACTTATTTCAATTTCAACCAAGAGTAGAAATGGTACCAACGATGGAAAGTCTTGGACGCATTACGGCAGAGCCAATCTTTGCAAAAGTTTCCATGCCTAACTTCCACGCTTCGGCGATGGATGGAATCGCTGTGAAAGCGGAGAAAACTTATTCTGCCAACGAACATTCGCCCCTTCGTTTAAAACTTCATGAGGATTATGAAGTAGTAGACACAGGTGATCCTATTCCAGAACAATTTGATGCGGTGATTATGGTCGAATATCTTCATCAAATCGATGAGGAGACAGTGGAGATTATCGAACCAGCAAGCCCTTGGAAACATATTCGCCAAATCGGTGAAGATATCGTCGCTGGTGAAATGATTTTACCGATTCATCATAAAATTCGTCCCGTTGATCAAGGTGCATTATTAGCAGGAGGAATATTACAAGTACCTGTGATTGCGAAACCGAAAATTGCGATCATCCCAACGGGAACAGAATTAGTAAAACCAACGCTTGATCTTAAACCAGGAGATATTATTGAGTTTAACGGAACGGTATTTTCAAGTTTTGTCAAAGAATGGGGCGGCGAACCCATTTATAAAGGGATTGTTATTGATGATTTTGAATTGATTAAACAAGCGGTTCTAGAAGCCTTAGAAGAAGCCGATATGGTATTAATGAACGCAGGATCATCAGCAGGGAGGGAGGATTTCACTTCTTCTGTCATTGAATCGGTTGGCGAAGTTATTGTACATGGTGTAGCGACACGACCAGGAAAACCTGTCGTACTTGGTAAGGGATATAATGGCAAGCCAATTATTGGAGTACCTGGGTATCCAGTCTCTGCTTACCTTGCGCTGGATTGGTTTGTCAAACCCCTTATGCATCAATTCCTAGGAATCGCAAACCCAGTTCGTCGAAAAATTAAAGTAAAATTAGGTAGAAGAATTACTTCAAAGATGGGGGCTGAAGACTTTATCCGCCTCAATATTGGAAAAGTGAATGGACAATATGTGGCCAATCCCCTTACTCGTTCTGCAGGTGTAACCATGTCGATGGTTCGAGCAGATGGATTACTAAGAATTCCCATTCAAAGCCAAGGTTATGAGCAGGGTGAAGAGGTGGAAGTCGAATTGTATAAACCTCTTGATCAAATTGATCGAACCATTGTGTTTGCAGGAAGCCATGATTTGACCCTTGATCTATTAGCGTCAGCCATTAAGAAAGTGGACGCTGCATATTCTCTAAGTTCTGCTCATGTAGGTAGTTTGGCAGGAATCCTAGCTATTCGTAAAGGGGAAAACCATGTAGCAGGTACACATTTATTCGATGAAAAAACAGAAGAATATAATATACCGTTTATTAAGCAATACGTAGGTAATCAAGAAGTTATCCTTGTCAACCTTGTATATCGTCAGCAAGGATGGATCGTGCAAAAAGGCAACCCAAAAGAAATCCATTCCATTGAAGACTTAACAAAGAAAGACGTTCGCTACATTAATCGTCAGCGAGGTGCAGGAACAAGAATCTTGTTTGATTATTTATTGAAGCAAGCTGGGATTGCACCAAATCAAATTTATGGTTACATGAGAGAAGATTTCTCCCATTTAAGTCTAGCAGCTGCGATTAAGGGAGGTAACGCCGATGTGGGATTAGGAATCTATTCGGCTGCGAAAGTGCTTGACTTAGATTTCATTCCAGTCGCTGAAGAACGTTACGATCTTTTAATGACCAAAGAATTCTATCAAAGTGAACTGGGGCAACTTCTCATGCAAGTGATCACATCAGAATCATTTAAAAATGAAGTAGAATCAATGGGCGGTTATAGTTGCAGGGATACAGGAAAATTACTACTAGGATAAATGAAATTATATATAAACATCGACGCAACGTTTGTATGTTTCGATCAGTGCGATTTTTAGCATACAATGAAGCGTTCAAAACAGGGAGGAAGAAACGTATGAAAAAGAAAAGTTCAGTATTCGTTCTATTACTTGTGGTATCGATGATGTTCTTTGTAATTGGTTGCGGGGGACAAACCAATTCTACCAATGCGAAGTCAACAGAACCAACGACTCTAAGATTAGCAACAACGACAAGTACCCAGGATTCTGGATTACTTGATTATCTATTACCTGTATTTGAAAAGAAATACAACGTAAAAGTAGAAGTATTAGCACAAGGGACTGGACAAGCGATTGAAACAGCTTCTAGAGGAGACGCTGATGTCATCCTTGTTCATGCAAAAAAAGCAGAAGAAAAATTTGTAGCAGATGGACATGGGATCAAACGTTATGATGTTATGTATAACGATTTTGTTATCGTTGGTCCCAAAAACGATCCTGATGGCATTAAAGGAAAAACATTAGATGAAGCGTTTAAAGCTTTTACAAAAGGAAAAGCCCATTTTGTTTCAAGAGGTGATGATTCAGGCACGAATAAAAAAGAATTAGATATTTGGAAAAAGCTCGGAATTACACCGAAGGGAGATTGGTATCAAGCGGTTGGAAAAGGGATGGGCGACACATTAACCATGGCCAGTGAGGAGCAAGGTTATACCTTAACCGATCGTGCTACCTACTCATTTATGAAAGATAAATTAAACCTTGATATTCTTGTTGAAGGAGATAAAGGCTTATTAAACCCTTATGGTGTTATTGCAGTAAACCCTCAAAAACACCCTGGCGTGAACAACAAAGACGCACAAAAATTTATTGATTTTATTCTTTCGAAAGAAGGACAGCAACTGATTAAAGATTACAAAGTGAATGGCAATCAATTATTTTTCACCTATGATAAATAAAGGATTTGAGGCTTGAATGAGTATCTACCTTCAAGGATTGGAACGAGCAATCACTTTAATTCTATCTGGTGACCGAGAATTAGTTGAGATTACCTTTCGTTCGCTCTATGTATCAAGTACGGCAGTTATCATTGCTGGGATCATCGGGATTCCTATTGGGACATGGTTGGGAACCCTTCGTCCTACTTTTTGGAAAAATCTATTCATTCGCTTGATCTATGTTTTGATGGGGTTACCACCTGTTCTTGCAGGATTAATTCTTTTTTTACTTTTGTCTCGAAGTGGTCCAATCGCCAAATATGTTTATCTCTTGTATACCCCAACGGCTATGATACTAGCTCAACTGATGTTATCCTTGCCAATTGTGATTGGTCTTGTCTACGTGGTGGCAGAGGAAAAAGCTCCGGTGGTCATCATGACAGCCAAGGGATTAGGAGCCAACCGATTTCAAACGCTAACCACCTTAATGAAAGAGATTCGCTTTCCAGCGATTACCGCGTTGGTATCTGCTTTTGGCCGAGTTATTGCAGAAGTGGGAGCTGTGATGCTTGTTGGTGGAGATATAGCCGGGAAAACAAGAGTGCTTACCACCTCGATAGTGATAGAAACGAGAAAAGGGAACTTTGATCTCGCAATTGCATTAGGTCTAGTATTATTGCTCGTATCTTTTATGGTTAATTCCCTCTTATTTTCTTGGCAGCAAGGAGGGAAAAACAGATGATTGAAGTGAAAAATATATCCGTCCAAATCGATAAAAAAACGATTTTAAAACCAACGAACTTTTCTTTTAAAAAGGGAAAAATTTATGGAATCATCGGGCCAAATGGAGCAGGAAAAAGTACATTTCTCAAGGTGATCGCTGGATTTTTAAAACCAAGTTCAGGGCAAGTTTTTTTTCTTGGGAAACCAATGCTCCAACCTAATCCAATAATTTCAGTCGTTTGGCAAACACCCTATCTTTTTCAAACATCTGTCTATAAAAATGTGGCCTATGGCTTAAAGGTTAGACATATAAATGAGAACGAGATTAGAACCAAAGTGAGAGAAATCTTGCAACAATTTCAATTAGAGCACTTAGCACTACAAAAAGCAACAAAACTCTCAGGCGGAGAAACAGCCAAAGTGGCGCTTGCACGCGCGATCATTACTTCGCCAGAAGTATTGATACTCGATGAACCAACGGCAAGTATGGATCCACAAAATGTATTTGAAATTGAGCAAATCATTCAGAAGTTTTCCAAACAGTTAAACATGACTGTCATTCTGGTGACTCACAATATGTTTCAAGCCAAGCGAATCGCCGATGAAACTTTATTTTTCCATAGCGGTCATTTGATTGAGGCGAATCAAACACGAATCTTGTTTGAAAATCCTACTCATGAACTTACAAAAAAGTTTATATCGGGCGAGACATATTTTTAGTACGTTTTTACCGTGAATTTGTTGTAAAATAGAAGGAAGACTTCTGTATTTTAAAAATGAGAGGAGAACAACTATGAGCCAATTAATCGATCGTTTTGGTCGTAAACATGACTACTTACGGATCTCCGTGACAGATCGTTGTAATCTTCGTTGTGTCTATTGCATGCCTCCTGAAGGGGTAAAATTCATGCCTCATAGTGAATTATTAACCTATGAAGATATAGAAAAAGTAGTGAAAGTTGCAGCGAAATTAGGTATACGAAAACTTCGTATTACAGGTGGGGAACCATTAGTCCGAAAAGACCTAGAAGTGTTAATCGCAAAATTAAGTCGAATTGAAGGAATTAAAGATATTGCTTTAACGACCAATGCTATATTTTTGGCTCAAAAAGCTCAGGCGTTAAAAGATGCAGGACTTACTCGTGTCAATATTAGCTTAGATTCGTTACGACCTGATCGATTTAAAGAAATTACTCGAGGAGGACAATTGGAAAAAGTTTTAGATGGAATCGACGCAGCTTTTCGTGTTGGTTTTCAACCAATTAAGATTAATACGGTTCTCATGAGAGGTTTTAACGATGACGAAATCGGTGATTTTCTTAGAATGACCATCGATCAACCGGTTCAGGTTCGTTTTATTGAATATATGCCGATTGGTCATGCCGATGATAATTGGAAAAATGGTTATTTATCATTGAACTTTGTTCAAGAAAAGGCAAAGGAACTTGGATTTGAATTGGAAGAATCAGAAGGAGTATTTGGCAATGGTCCTTCAGAAAACTTCCGGATTAAAGGAGCAAAAGGTTCAATCGGATTTATCCATCCAGTGAGTGACCATTTCTGTTCAAATTGTAACCGTCTACGTTTAACTTCTGATGGAAATATTAAACCGTGTCTATATTGGGAAGATGAACTCAATGTAAAACCTTATTTAAACGATGAGGAAGGGTTAAAACAAATTTTTTATCGTGCATTAGCGATTAAACCAGAAAATCATGAAATGGCAAAAGTTTTACATGATGAAAAACAGACAAATACGCCAACGATGAGACGAATGTCACAAATAGGAGGTTAAGATGAGCGAACTCACCCATTTTAATAACCAAGGTCGAGCCAGAATGGTCGATGTCAGTGAAAAAGAAGTAACGAAACGTACAGCTGTCGCCAGAGGTTCAATACGAATGAGACCAGATACGTTAACTTTGATTCGAGAAGGGAAAATTGGTAAAGGTGATGTTCTTGCAGTTGCCCAAGTAGCGGGAATTATGGCTGCAAAGAAAACCTCTGAAATAATCCCAATGTGCCATCCAATTCCATTAACTGGGGTAGATATTTCCTTTGAGGAAAAAGGGGAAGATACCATTCAAGTTGAAGCAACAGCAAAAACAACAAATGTAACAGGTGTAGAGATGGAAGCCTTAACTGCGGTTAGTGTAGCGATGTTAACCATTTATGATATGTGTAAAGCTGCGGATAAAGGAATGGTCTTAGAAGATACCTATCTCGTATCGAAGTCGGGCGGAAAAAGCGGAGATTATCGAAGGGAACTGGAGGATTAGTATGACAATCAAGGTTGGAATTCTCACTCTTAGTGACAAAGGAGCAAGAGGAGAACGGGAAGATATTAGTGGTAAAGTCATCCATGAAATGGTTGCAACAATCAATGGCGAAGTAAAGCAATACGATATTATCCCTGATGAACGGGAATTAATTGAAGAGTATCTCATTCGTTATGCAGATGAATATCAATTAGATCTTGTCGTAACAACAGGTGGTACAGGGTTAGCAAAGCGAGATGTTACACCTGAAGCCACACTTGCCGTTATCGATAAAGAGATTCCAGGTATGGCAGAAGAAATGAGAAGAGTATCAAGACAAAAAACCCCTCATGCAATTCTTTCCCGTGCCGTTGTCGGAGCAAGAGGAAATTGTATCATTGTGAATTTACCTGGTAGCCCCAAAGGAGTTCGTGAGAACCTTGAGGCGATTATTCAAGTCATTCCTCATGCCCTTGATATTTTACAAGGGAAAATGGGGGAACATCCAAAGAATTTTAAGTAACTATACATAAAGATAGTTCAAGGCATCCTGGTTTTAGGATGCTTTTTAACGTAAAACATCAAGTCCAAAAAATAGGTTTTTATATTCCAACGCTACTTATGGAATATACATTTCAGGTTTTATCAGGGAGCTATTAACGAATTGCAATTACAAAACCGTATAATTTGACGAAAGCGCGAAAAAGGATTAGAATATCCTCAAAATTATGGTGCTCCATTCTTTTTTGATTTGGGGGAAAGAGGGTTTGTTAGGGAGTCGCATTGTTTGTGAAGGAAAATTAGTAAAAACGGAAGGAATCGTGAAATATACAGAGGGGAATTTTATCGTTGTTGAACTCCCTTCAGAAACTTTCCAAGTTAGGCAGTCATTACGCTGCCAGATCTTTGAATTTAACAGTACTCAAACCTTTCAGACAACAGTGGTCGGGAAGAAAAACCATCATATCATCTTAATCGCTCCGCCCGAAATACGTGAACGTTGGATTCCTAGAGAAAGTCCACGATTTCCAATCGATATTAAGGGAAAGATTTCAGCGGTTTCTTTTTCTGGAAAAAAACCATTGGTCGAACTAATGAAGCCTTACACGGTTCACATTTATGACATTAGTGAAGGTGGAATCGGATTTTCTAGTGTCAATTATCTTCGCGAAGGGGCAATCGCTCAAATTTATTTTCAATTATTGAATCAAAAAGTATATTTGGAAATTGAGATTGTTCAAAACAAGTACTCTGACTCAAACCGAAATTACTACTATGGTGGCAAATTTATTGACCAGAGTTCTCCTAGCTATCAGGTCATTCGTACCTATACATTTCAAGCACAATTGCAACGGATCATGAACCGAGAAAATGAAGGAGGTTAAGGGGAGTCGTGGAACCAACGATTTGATTATGGCAAACATTACCGATGAAATGATCGAGAAGGTAGAAACACTCCCGAACCAAATTGTGATGGAAAATATGATAAAAGGCTATAGGATAGTTCCTACAGCCTTTTCCTACAAATACTAAGAATGATTGATGATAGAAAAGACTTCATGAACTCTTTCTTTTGCTGCGGATATAATAGCATCGGGAATTTCTGAATTTCTCATTTTTGGGGATTTCATTGTGATCCGAAACTCTTGGCATTTATAAAAAGGCTCTTGTTTTTGCTTGCGAATCTCTTGTATCGGTATTTGTACTTCATATTTCGTTTGTGTACATACATCCTCTATTTTGAACTGATAATAAGGTGAATCCTTTTTTCCTTTCCGGCGAAAGCCTTGAGATTCAAAAACCTCCTCAACGACAGAAGAAGGTTTAATGATCTTAGGAAGTGATTTCACAGCTATTTGCACACCATATCCCCCTTGCAATACAAATTTTATTTCTATATGACATCTATGTGGGATAACTTGGCAACATTCACGGTTTTTTATGAAATTATCTTCAGAAGGAGTGGGAATCAAGTGGAAAATTTAAGAGTAGACTTGCATTCACATAGCACAGCCTCTGATGGACTTAATCCTCCTAGAGAGAACGTAAAAATGGCGAAAGAAGCTGGTTTAGCAGCTTTAGGCATTACTGATCATGATTCGGTTACGGGAATTGATGAAGCGTTGGAAATGGCAAATGAAATCCGCATTGAGGTGATACCTGGTATAGAAATTAGTACGGTTGAACAAGGTCAAGATGTTCATGTATTAGGATATTTTATTCAATATAAGGATCAAACGTTTTTGCGTCGATTGGAAGAGTTACAAAAAGCAAGAGATCGCAGGAATGAAATGATGATTGAAAAACTGAATGAACTTGGTATTGAAATTCAAATGAAGGAGGTACTCGCCAAAATTCGACGCGAAGGAGCCAATGTGGGTCGTCCACATATTGCCGAAGTATTAATCGAGAAAGGTATCGTCAATACGATGGAAGAGGCTTTTGACCTTTACCTTGGGAAAAATGGCAAAGCATATGTCAATCCTATTCGCATTTCTCCTGAAGAAGGAGTCGATATGATCAAAGCAGCAGGTGGGGTTCCGATTTTAGCGCATCCAGGTTTATACGATAATGATGAAATGGTAATTCGTTTAATCAAGTATGGGATCAAAGGAATTGAAGTCTATCATCCAGACCACGATGAAGAGGAAGAACGCAAATATCAACAACTCGCTGATCAATATGGAATCTTGGCTACGGCAGGGTCAGATTTTCATGGTTCACGGAATGGCGAGATGTTCCATGCCCCCATTGGGACAAAGACCATATCCTATGAAATTGTCGAAAAGATGAAATCCATGCTTTAGCTTTTGATAGAGGACAAAAAAAGGCCGTAGCGAACTACATGAGAAGTAGCTCACTATTTGGCCTCTATTTTTTTTATCATCGTTACATGTTCAATACCAGCTTCATCAAAGGGTTCACTAATGGTTTGATAACCGAATTTTGCATAGAACCCTTCAGCATGACGTTGAGCGTTTAGACGCAAAGTCGTAAATCCATTTTTCCTTGCTTCTTCTTCCATCACTTTTATTAATGCTCTACCAACGCCTTGTCCTCGATATTCCTTCAAAACGGCAAACCGCTCAAATTTGACAGTCTTCTCGTTAAGATATTTTCTAAACCGAGCAGTTGAAATGGGTTTATTACCATCATAAACAACGAAATGGGTTGCGACTTCTTCATATTCATCCATTTCAATCACTTTTGGTACATTTTGTTCTTCGATAAAAACTTTTTCTCTGATGGAGAAAGCATCATTTAATTCTTTTTTATTTGTTACCACTTTTATTTCCATTAAGACCTCCAAACAATGATTACTTATTCTCTTTTAATAAAAAGGTCTGATAAACAGTCCAAGATTCATTTTCAAGTTGGTAGCAAAGATGAATCCGATCCACAGGAACTTCCATATTATATTCTTTCATTTTTAATCGCCCAAGTATATCATATAATTCCTGTTCGGATAGGTCTTGTGCAATCGTAAGATGAGGAGTGAATTTGAATATTTGTTCATGATCGAGTACATGATGGATTAATTTTTCATGTAAATTATAGATTGTATCGTTTTTCTCAAAGCCAAAATAGACCACTGGAGAGAGGGGTAAAAACGTTCCTACTTTGTTTAATTTTAAAGTAAAAGGAGGAATAGTTTGTGCCACCTTTTCAATGCGTTCTGTTAAATCTGAAATATTTTCCCATTCAAATGCATCAACGAGTGTAATATGAGGAGGAATCAGTGAATAATGGGAATCATAACGCTTTCTTAGAGCATTTGCCCTATCTTGCACTTCTCTTGGTGGATAAATTACAATACCATATTTCATAAACATAACCTCCCTTTTAAATGATAAGAAAGTAAACCTTTCTTTCAATGATATAAGAATATATTATCAAAAAAATACGAATTACGAAATATTCGGGTGAATATAAATCTTTATTTTTGTATAAGCTAATACTAAGCAATCTTATTGTCTTAGGGGGAAAAAGATTTGACCATCTTTTTATTTTTTATTTTGCCGGTGCTGATTCTTATAGGACTGAGTTACGGAATGGCTTACTTGATTCAACGGATTGATCAAAGTTTAGAACACGATCAAATGCAAGATGTAACAGAAGTGGAGAAAAACAATCTTTCGATCTAAATCGTTGATAGAATCAGAAAATCCCCTATATTTTGTTTTTCCAAAACATGCTAAAATAAATAAAAGGGGGGTGTCTTTTTTTGAAAAGAAAAGTACCAAGTAAAGAAGTAAAAGCGGCAGCATTACAAAGATTACATGAACGTGGAGTAACAGTTGAAGATATTGCTGAAATCGTCTATGAAATGCAGGTACCATATAATAAGAATCTTACTTTAGAACTATGTGTTGAAAGCGTTCATAAAGTTTTGGAAAAAAGAGAAGTTCAACATGCTTTATTGGTTGGAATTGAGTTAGATCTATTAGCTGAAAAGAATAGATTGCAAGAACCTCTACAATCTTTGATTGAATCGGACGAAGGTTTATTTGGCATCGATGAAACGTTAGCTTTAGGATCCGTCTTTGGATATGGTAGTATTGCAGTCACTACCTTTGGTCATTTAGATAAGCAAAAAATGGGAATTATTAAAAAGCTAGATACAAAAACAGGAAACGGTGTTCATACTTTTTTGGATGATCTAGTTGCTGGAATTGCAGCATCAGCGTCTGGCCGTTTAGCTCATCGTTTAAGAGATGTTGAAGAAACAGAATTAGACAAGCAGATCGATGAATTGGAAGAAGATCAAGAAATCGTAGGATAATGAAAATCGCTTGGCATAAAAGAATTGCCAAGTTTTCTTTTTAATGAAGGAGGGGATCATGGAATTGCGCTTGTTTATCACCATTAATTTAGAACAGCAAATTAAGGATCAAGTAAGGATGGTTTTGCCTTCGTTAAAGTGTAGGTTTAAGGGACGATTTGTTCCAAGCGAACATTGGCATATTACGACTTTATTTTTAGGAGAGGTAGAAGAAGATCAAATTCCGTTGATTGAGCAGTCGATGAAAGAAGCTGTCAAAGTAATAAGACCATTTCAATTATGGATTGAAGGTATTGGAGCCTTTCCATCCCTGAAAAAACCAAATATACTGTGGGCAGGCGTCGGAGGAGACCTAAAACCGTTGAATCAATTATATCATCAATTAATAAAAACGATTGAACCTCTTAAGATCGATTTCGATGCGAAACCTGTCTATACTCCACATTTAACTCTTGCTCGAAAAGTAATTCCACAAACCTGTCAGGAAACAGGTGAATTAAACTTAAAGACGAAGCCTTGGACCGTAAACGCACTTGAGCTTTATCAATCAATATTTATTCATCAAGGAGTAAAGTACCATCGCATTTTAAAAACAAATTTCTAAAATAAGAATAAATAGTAGCCACTCCTGTAAAAACTGATAGCAAAGGAGTGATAATAATGCACTATTACATGATTCAACCAGTTTATGATCAACCAGATGGTCGAACTGTCGATCTATCTCTTGGGGATCATGCCATCTCCAATATCATTGAATCAGCATATTGGACTGTTCAGGATGAGACTAACGTCTATGATAAAAGCTTTACTCATGAGCACAAAGATTTTTTTATTTTTGATACCATGAAAGCATTCAATAAAGCTGCAGATATCCTTGCATTACATATGATTAATTTTAATACGAATATTGTGCAAAAAACGACACCTGAAGAAGCTGATTTTCAATCAGATAACAATTATTATAAGGTTGTTGTTCCGGGTAAACCTGATGTAAAGGGTGCAAATCACTACTATCCACGAACCTATTACGATGAATGAGCACATACTCACATTCCACATATATTATTTTCTCTTTTTTTAAGGGATACATTCATATATAAAAGCTGTGGAACATCTATTTCCACAGCTTTTATGATGTTGGTTAAGGTTATAAGTTTGTTAACTTTTGAGAAATTTCATTGCTAAATTGTTGAAGGGCATTTGCTTTTTGTTGTATCGTTTGCTGAATTTGTGTTTTGTTCATGTTTGAATTGCTCAACTGGTTATATTCAGTATTCATTTTGCCAATCTCAATCTGAAATTGATTCGTCAACTGTTGTAGTTCTTGAAGTTTTTGCTGTAATGTTTGTTGTTGGAAAAGTTGCTGAATTTGTTGTGTTTGTGTGGCCATATTTTGCATCACTTGGGATGGTGGTTGAAAATATTGAACGGGTTGCGGTTTAACAGCGGTTTGTAAGTTATTTTCTTGCTGTTGTGAATCTGTTTGTGATGCATTAATCTGTTGAGTAAGTTGTTGTTTAATTAAATTTGATTTTGTAGATTGGTGAGCAATTTGTTTATCCTTCATTTTTTTAGACAAGAATAGCACCCCTTAACCAAGTTTGTGTCAGTAAACTGACATTATTAGTATGATAAAACGAAAAGGAATTCATTATTGACAAATGTTTCTTCTGTTTGTACAATTACTTTTGTCAATTATGAAGCATTTTTGAAATCAGATTCAAATATCATAAAAAATCCTTGCATAAAAGTTAAAAATAATATATAATGATCTTTGCCGTTGTTTTATAAAACGTCGCGGGGTGGAGCAGTTGGTAGCTCGTCGGGCTCATAACCCGAAGGTCGCAGGTTCAAGTCCTGCCTCCGCAACCAAGATAGCTTCGCATGGAGCTGTGGTGTAGAGGCCTAACATGCCTGCCTGTCACGCAGGAGACCGCGGGTTCGAATCCCGTCAGCTCCGCCATATCTTCGTTGTTCTTTTCCAAGATTGTCTTATGAGGGCCTATAGCTCAGTTGGTAGAGCGGTCGGCTCATAACCGATTGGTCACAGGTTCGAGTCCTGTTGGGCCCACCATTTTAATTAATAATCTGCCGGGGTGGCGGAATTGGCAGACGCACAGGACTTAAAATCCTGCGGTAGGTGACTACCGTACCGGTTCAAGTCCGGTCCTCGGCACCATGTTTAATATAAATGTGTGACTCCGTAGCTCAGCCGGGAGAGCACCATCTTGACAGGGTGGGGGTCGCTGGTTCGAACCCAGTCGGGGTCACCATACATAAAGCCAATAATGGCGCGGTTTCTAAGTTAAGAGAAACCGCGCCTTTTTGTTCTGTAAAGGAGCTTAAGGAATTAGAAAAGACCACAAAAGACTTTACAGCACCAGAAGGGGCCTTTATACTCAAAGCTGCACCCTTTTGAAGCAGAAGGACCTCTTCATCAATATCTATCTTGAAAACAGCGTTTTGTTTAATATGTTTCAAGAAAAAAATTAAAGGCAGGTATCGTTCTACCTGCCTCAATTATTATTACATTGATTGACTAAGCGATTCAAGTTGTTTTTCGATTTGAATGGATGGTTTTGAGGTTAATAAACTTACAATCGTGATAGCGAGTAAGCTTATCGCAAAACCTGGAACCATTTCATAAAGCTGATTCACAACAGGAAGTTTTGGCCAAATAACCACTGTTAGTGCACCAAAAAACAACCCCGCTAAAGCACCCCATTTGGTCATCCGTTTCCAGTAAAGGCTAAGAAGGATTACTGGACCAAATGAGGCTCCAAAACCCGCCCATGCATATCCAACAAGATTGAGAATTGTATCATTCTTCGTCCAAGCTAAAGCTAAGGCAATAATGGCGACAAGGAAAACGAAAAAGCGACCCAAGAAAACAAGCTCTTTATCCGAAGCGTTGCGTCTAAAGAATGTTTTGTACAAGTCTTCAGTTAATGAGCTTGATGTTACAAGTAACTGGGAAGAGATTGTACTCATAATCGCTGCGAGAATAGCAGAGATTAAGAAACCGGTTAGAATTGGGTGAAATAAGAGTTGCCCTAATTTAATAAATACTGTTTCAGGATCGTCTAATTTAATTCCTTGATTCTTAAAATAAGCTATACCAATAAGACCTGTAAACATTGCTCCAACTGTAGAGAAAATCATCCAACTCATACCAATTCGACGAGCTTTTTTGATTTCCTTAACAGAAGTAATGGCCATAAAACGAACAACAATATGCGGTTGGCCAAAATACCCAAGACCCCAAGCGAAAAGTGAAACGATTCCTACAAAACTTGTTCCTTTAAAGATATCTAATAAGGAAGGATCAATCGATTTGATAATACTAAAGGTATCGTTAATACTTCCTGTATGATAGATCGTTACAACAGGAACCATAATTAAGGCAGTAATCATAATGAGTCCTTGAACGAAATCTGTCCAACTAACCGCAAGGAATCCACCAAACAATGTGTAAGCCATAACGACTCCAGTAATAATCCATAAACCAGTGTGATAATCAATACCTAAAATACTCTGAAATAAAACTCCACCTGAAACCATTCCGGCAGAAACATAAAATGTAAAGAATAACATAATAACAAGTCCTGATACTAAACGTAACATCTTCGCGTGATCTTCGAAGCGTTTTTCTAAATAACCTGGAATGGTAATCGAGTTATTTAGTTCGGTAAAAGCTCTTAATCTTGGGGCAACATATAACCAGTTTGCCCATGCACCTAATGTTAAACCGATCACAATCCAAGATGAACTAATTCCTTTCGCAAACATAGCTCCAGGTAATCCCATCATAAGCCAACCGCTCATGTCTGATGCCCCTGCACTAAGTGCAGTAACAGCTGGTCCTAATGCTCGTCCACCAAGCATGTAGTCAGATAAATCTGATGTTCGTTTGTAGGCATAATACCCAATATAAAGCATGAGTACCATATACACCACTACCGAAAAAATGATCATAAAAAGCCCCCTTTTTTTTAAAAAAATTATGATTGTAGAATAATTATATCAAAATTTTCTAAAAAATTGTACTTTATTATAATAAAATAGATAATTCTGTTTAATTATTATATAATGAAAATTACAATATTCGATATAAGAAGGAACATTCATTTCATTTGCTTCTTTTTATTTGATTTTTTCTAGAAATCATATGTCGCTGTGGCTGAATGGTAAGCTCTGTCAGCACCGTACCTTCTCGTTGAGAAAGGATAGTTTCAACAGCATTTGCCACACATTCAGGTGTAATATAGCTCTCAGGTACGTCACCTTCTTGAAAATCAAGGTGGTCATAAAAAGGTGTCTGTGTAATATCTGGATGGATGGTGACAATTTTCACCCCTGATTTACGAACCTCATCAAAGAGGCTGATCCCAAAATGGGAAAGTCCTGCCTTTGTTGCTGAGTATGCACAGCCAAAGGAGCTTGACTTTTTCGCAGTGATTGAAGAAATGTTAATGATATATCCTTTTGATTTGCGAAGTTCTCGCAATAATAAATTACTGAGAATCAGTGGTGCTTGGAGATTTGTAGCGATCATGGTTTCAATTTGTTTTGGACTTAAGGTTTCATGAGGACCAAAATAGCCCACTCCTGCATTATTGACTAAGATAAAAATGTCTTTCTCTTGTTCTTTTATTTTTTTTGTTACTTCAATGAGTTGTTTCGTATCTGTGACATCACAAACGATTTTTTGAAAGTGTTCGTGTTGATCGTCCGTTTTTGAAAAATCTCTTGCTAATCCATACACCACAAAACCTAATCGATTCAATTTTTTCGCGATTGCTAAACCAATCCCTGAGGATGCTCCTGTTACGATAGCTGTTTTCATTGCAATTCTCCTTTTTTAAGGTTTTAAATCACTTTTTCTTTGCAATGTACCTCTCTTCTCCCGATATCCTTCACGTATAGATTTTTTCTTTCGGTATATATTTTTCGATCATCTGAGTAACTTCTTGAACCAGTTGATCACGGATTGCTTTCGGATAGGTATAAACCCCATCCATATGCTCATAAGGGTAGTAAATCAGATCAGAGTCATTTCGATATTTACGAATATTCTTCAGATAATCCTTAGGCATTCGAAAAACCCCAACACTAGCGTCTAGTATTTTCTCAGCAGGTATTGTCGTAAACGTTTGCTCCACACACTCCTGATAGTGCTCTTGCCAATCATCAATGTGTAAAAGAGGATCAAAACTTAGTCTTACCTTCCATCCATCATGGATCGCTTGTCTGATATTCGCAAGCCTTGCTTCTAAAGAAGAGGCGCCTCGTTCATAATGTTTCACGATAAAATCGGGTGATATCGTCCATCCCAAGATCACATTGTTCAAGGGTTCTAAATGACGAATTGCTCGATAGTTGGCACTTTTCGTTCGAATCTCAATCGTTAAATTGGCATGTTTTTTGGCATAGTGAATCCATTCCGCTGTAAATGGAGCGACGTTCTCAAATGCGAGTAGATCGGTATCATAAGAGATAGGAAGATAGACAGAATGTTTCTCTAACATCTGATCTAATTTAGCAAAATAATCTTCTAGATTCACAAACATCACGACATTAGCAGAAGAAAACATTCCTTGTAAATAGCAATAATCACAATGATAAATACAATTTAAGATGTTCGTCGAGTAGTAAAAATGTGGGTTCCCGAAATCATGACAAACTTCTGCACCAGGATAAAAATAATGATCTTTTTTTTCCGCTAAAATAAGCTTTTGTGAATTTTTTTGAACGAAAAAGTTTTGTTTTGGACGATGGAAAACTTCTTGATACTGATCGATTTCAATTACTCTAGCATTGGGAAAACGCTTAAGAATTTTTTGCGCCATCGGATGATTTTTCATGTTTTTCTCAACATAGATATGAGAAAACCTAGGTGTATAAAAGTTGTTTGCGGATTTGTTCAAAATAGGTCTTCCCTTCAGACTTAGTTTTTACCTCAACATCAAGATACGATTGCAAGGTATCTAAAGGTTCTTTGGTACGAATTTTATATTGTTTTGTAAGATGAATCAATTGATGATACATGGTAATGGTTAGACGAAGGTGATCTCGAAGTTGCTGTAAAAGTTGCAGATCCTCTTCTGTTAGTACCTCTGGATCGGTAAAAGAAACCTCTTGCAAATTCTTCATAAATGCAGCAATCGACTCAAGTTGATTCTTTATCAATTGCGAAATATCATAAGATGTAACAACAGTAGGCTTTAATTGGTCAGAAACAATTTTTAGCACATGAATTTGATGAGGGGGTAAGAAAGTAGCAGCAGCTTCAAAAAATCCAGCCCCTTCCATATCGACAAGATCCCCTATCACTTCCTTGTTCATTGATAGATCAACGATTGTAGAGAACGTCTCTAACACCCCTTCAGAAAAAGAATGTTCTACCAGGATGTCTGGATAGTAGTTACGTCTTGTATCATGATGAATGATTTTGTGACAGTAGATGAGATCGCCTGTTTCGAACTTTAGCCTCGCTGCTCCAGCTATCCCAATATTCAAAATGGTATCAGTGGCCTTTGCTTCATATTTTGTTAATAGATAAGTTGTAGCAATCGCAGAAGAGATGATACCCACACCACTTATTGCGAGAACAATCCCGTTATTTTCATAGAGTTGGATCCTAGAGATTTGCGAAACTTTTTTCAGTTGAAAATACTCGATCAATGGTTTGGCTTCAGGATACAATGCACTCACGATGAAGATCATACAGATCACCTGTCTATAAAAAAAGTGTTGATAGATCTATTATACAATGTACCAATCGCCAAACCCATTCATTGTTATGGAAAAATACTGAAGAAGTAGAGAACTAGTATTTTAATGAGTTTTTTTATGGGGATGTTTTTTTGGATTTATTTGGTATACTGTATCTGATAAAATTTTTAAAAATTGAGAAATCGTTGAACAGTACTTGTTGGTTGGATCCGCTTTTTGTGGCTTTGTGAGCAGAAAAGATGATTTAGGTGGTAAAAGCATGGGAGAAAATAGAACATTGGATTACTATATTATAGCAATTATATCTGCCTTTTTTATGATTGGAATCGGGGGAACAAGACCACTTATATCTTTAGTATTAGCGAACGAGTTAAATGCTAGTACATGGCAAATTGGTTTCATTGTTTCATTATATTCATTTTTTCCTCTCTTTTTTGCGATAAAAATGGGGAAATGGGTAGATCGTGTCGGTTCGAAAAAACCACTTCTCATTAGTACGTTTTTTGGAAGTATTGCGTTAATGATTCCAGCTTTTTCTCCCACGATTGGTGGAGTTGGTCTTTCTCAATTGTTATCGGGGATCTCCCAGACCATATTGGCAGTGTCTGCCCAAAGCTATGCAGGAAATACGAAAGATCCACGTAAGAGAGAAATTAATATTGCGATTTTCAGCATTGGCGTCTCGGTAGGAAGTTTACTTGGGCCCCTGTTAGGTGGCTTGTTTTCTGATCGATTTGGATATTTTCGTGCTTTCTTCTATTTAGCAAATCTAGGACTTATCTCTTCCTTATTTACACTGATATTAAGAGAAAATCGGATAACGTCATCACATTCACCTGATTCTCTGAAAGGGAATATCTTTGAACTTTTAACAATTCCAAATGTAAGAAAAGCATTTTTCATCAGTTCTTTAATCTTGATTGGTAAAGATATATTTGGCACCTATTTCCCGTTGATTGCTACCAAAAGCGAGATTTCTAATACAATGATCGGATTTATTATTGCTCTAAATGCAGGAGCAGGGATATTTATTCGTTGGGTTTTACCCATATTATTAGATCGTTTCACTAGAAATCAAGTGATTGTCGGTTCTATTCTCATATCTGGAATAACCTTTTTACTTTTCCCTCTTTTTAACAATTTACTTTTATTGACTTTATTGTCATTAATTCTTGGGATGGGATTAGGGATAGGGCAACCTTTATCCATTACGACAACGATACTTTCTCTCCCAGAGGATCGGGTAGGAGAAGGATTAGGGTTAAGACTGACTTCCAACCGATTAACACAAGTTTTGGGACCTATTTTATTTGGAATTTTTGCTAATTTACTTGGCTTTGCAAGTGTGTTCCTAATAACTGGGGTCTTTCTTATCGTTGGGTCTGTCAAAGCAAAAGTTGATGTGCCATTTACTGATGAAAAGGAGAATTAGGTTCATCACTACAAATATTACCAATCAAATAAAAGGAAGATAAAATGGAGGTTCCACCACGATGAATGATAAAATCATTCGTTTATTGCGAATCTTAACTCTCATTCAAGCCAAACCAGGGATTCTAGCTAGGGAATTAGCTGAAAAATGTGAGACTTCAGAACGGACGATATATCGTGACCTTGAAATCTTAAGCTTAATTGCACCCATTACCAACTTAGGTCATGGGAAAGGTTATCAATTTATTGGCAATTTCTCTCTTTATCCTCTCAATTGGGATGAACAAGAAGCGCTATCTTTTTCGATGATGCCTTCAATTCTAGAGTCTGTAAGATCTATGCTTCCTCAAGGCTTTGATACCGCTTATGAAAAGGTGATGGCCACATACAGAAAGGAGAAAAAACAAAATGACGATCTCCTACAAAAAGTAACTGACATTATTCAGATGGGAACACCAGCGTATCGCGAAGATAAAACCAATTTTATGCTACCGATCATTCAAGCTATCTTAGCTAAGAAAACGATTATGACGGTCTATCATACCCAAAGTCGCGATAAAACTTCTAAAAGAGAAATCGATCCTTACTATCTAGTACCACGAGAACAACGGTTTTATCTCATTGGTTATTGTCACACGAAAAAAGATGTTCGAACCTTTCGCATCAGTCGTTTTCTAGATGTTCAAATTACAGACAAACCTTTTGATATGAAAGACTTCAACATCCAAAACTATCTAAAAAACACTTGGTCCATCGAACGAGGGGGAAAGAAAATTACGTTCAAAGTGAAATTCAGCCCCAATGTCGCTCGCTACTTGAAAGAAGAAGAGCTCTTTGTCACCCCGAAATTGACGGATCTTAACGACGGCCATCTCCTTTTTGAAGTAACGGTAAATCATGATCGGGAATTTCTCAATTGGTTGTATCAATATGGTCCTGAGGCAGAGATTCTTGAGCCAAAGGAATATCGAGGAAAGATGAGAGAGATGCTTAGAAAATGGACTCAATTATATGAAAGATAAACATGATTTAAAGAAAAAAATTTAGATTGAGGTGATCACCATGGAAAGTTCGGACATTTGGAAGCAAATCTTAGCGTATATTGAGGGCCAAATTAGTAGACCAAGTTTCGAGACTTGGTTTCAAAATTCAAGAGGCTACATAAAAGATGAAAGAGAACTAATTATCGAAGCCGAGAACGAATTTGCGAGAGATTGGCTCGAATCTAGGTATATGAGCTTAATTGATGAAGCAATTGATGAAGTGAAGAGCGACATCGACTCCTATGTTATTGTAACTAGAGAACGAATGGATGAACCAATGAGGAAAAGAAGGCGGTTTCAAGAGAACGAAATAACAGAAATGTTTCAACTGTTAAATGAGATTCTGCGGGAAACACAAGAAGTAAAAGAACAAAATGAAAAAATAATGCGGATGTTGGAAGAACTTTCGTTCCCTGACAAATAAATGTCAAATCCCCCCAATATAATGAAAGTAAAAATACGAGGGGGAATTTTTTTGAAAAAAACTTTCATTATTATTTTTGCCATTATTCTCATTATTCTAGGAGGATGTTTATCTTCAAGCACAAGTTCAAGCCCTGCAACTAAAGAAACTTCTGCTCCGGAAACAAAAGACGACTCTAAAGTTTTAACAAAAGAAGAGTTTGAAAAAATGTATACCAATCCAAACGATTACAAAGGAGCAAAAGTAGATTTCTACGCCAAAATCTTTACAGTACCGGAAAAAGATAACCAAGGTACATACTTGCAAGCTTTTGCTGATCCGAAAAATAGTGAGAAAAATACTGTCATTGCGATTAAAGATCCAAACTTGGATGTAAAAGTAGGGGATATTATTCATGTTATTGGAAAGGTAGAGAAAGTTTTTGAAGGGGAAAATGCTCTTGGAGGAACGATTAAGGCACCAGTGATTATTGCGGATAAAATAGAAAAAAGCGATTATGCAACTGCCTTTGCTCCAGCCATTAAGACGATTGACGTGAACAAAGAAATCAACCAACATGGATATATTATAAAGTTGACTAAGCTAGAATTAGCAAAAGCAGAGACAAGAATTTATGTGACGGTAACGAATCAGAGTAAAAATAAAATTAATTTCTTTGACTTTAATACTAAACTAGTCATGAATAATAAACAGTATGAGTTGGAAGATAATTTTGAAGCAAATTATCCAAAGGTTCAATCAGAGTTATTACCTGGTGTAAGATCAGAAGGAATTTTGACTTTCTCAGCACTTGAAACTCAATCAGGTACACTAAAGGTAATTTTTGAAGGTTCATCAGATAACTACGAACTCAATTTCAAGCCATTTGAATTTGAAATCAAGTTTTAATATTCTTCCCCTACTATGAAAGGTAGGGGATTTTTTCAATGGGATCTTATCTTATACATTGTTTAGAGAAATCGTTTTAGAGGGAGAGATTTTTTATGAATAATAGAGTATTTGTCTATGGAACATTACGAGAAGGGGAATCCAATCACTTCCTGATCAAGGATTATGTTCAATCATCCCAAAAAGCAATAATGAGAGGTTGGATGGTGAATCTTGGATCTTATCCAGCTGTTATAACAGGTAAAGGTATTATTCTAGGAGAACTCATCGAATTAAATAACCCAGAGGAAGCTTTTGCAGTGATGGATCGATTAGAAGAATATTATGGCAAAGGTTCTGAGATGAACTACTATGACCGAATCGAGACAACAGTAATGACTGAAGATGGCAAGCAAGAAAACTGTGAAGTTTATGTGTTCCCAGAAAGGGAAAAAGAAGATTTAACGAGAAAATTTCCCTTTATCGTCAATGGCGATTGGAAGAATAGAGACCAAGAAACCCACTTTTTATATTTCGCTTATGGGTCCAGTATGAGTAGGAATTCTTTAAGAAATGACGTCCCTGAATTTGAAGTCATTGGCAAAGCCGAATTGGTAAACTACCAAGTGGCCTTTACCCGATATTCTCATCATCGTAAAGGAGGTGTCGCAGATATTGTAAGTCAACCTGGAACAAAAATGGAAGGTATCTTGTATCTGATCCCCATTGAAAATCTGGAAAATCTTGATGCTCGAGAAGAAGCTTCCCCACATTTAGTTAACCCTATATACAAAAGAATTAAAGTGAATGTTAAAATAGATGGACTTGATCTTCCTGTCTATACCTATGAGGTTGTCAATAAAAGTGAAAAAGAAATTCCTCCAAGCGATAAATACATGGGATTAATTATGGAAGGAAGTGATTTATTAAGCGAGGAGTACAGGAAGAAACTAAAGGAGCATATGGAGGAGTTAAAAATGAAATAAATTCAATTGTGTACCCTTAGCTTGTCTACGGGAGTGAAGATTCTTATGATTTTATTCTCAGATACAGAAGCCGATCAATCGCGTAAAGAAATTAAATCGATTGCAAAACAACTAAGTTGGTAAGTGTTTGCAGAAGAAATCAATCATAGTCGATCTTACTGATGTAAAACAAATCGAATTTCCTACAGTTTTCGATACATCAGATCAAAAAAACCAATTAGAAGTTTTATCTGAAGCGATATTGCAAAGCAGAAAAAATTTATAATTTTACAGACAAACATTTATTCCCTGACCACATACTGTCAAAATCTCATGCTTAGATATAAGTAACATGTATAATGGAGGGATTAGGATGAATGTTAAGCCTCTTTATGTTACCGTGGTCGGGAGTAAACATTACTATGGACCAGAAGTATTCAAAGTAGGTCAAAAAGTGAAATTGATCAAAGACTATGACAATCCATATGATGATGAAGCGATTAAGGTTGAATCGGAACCTATAGGTACTGTTGGATATGTGGCCAATAGTACTCATACCGTTGCCAAAGGAACAAGAAGCGCAGGGAGAATCTACGATACATTTGAAGACCATTGTTATGGTAGAGTTATTTTTATTGTAAAAGGCGATGTCATCGTAGAATTGTTAGGTGAAGAAGACCATGAGTTTATTTAAGAAGTATGAAGAGACAATTTATACAAGATTTTTTTAGCAGAGCGTTGATCCGCTTTGCCTTTTTTATGCCAGAGATTGTAAGAAGATTTTTGAAATAATTAAGCGACAAAAGAAAAAGATGTGAATTGATATATCACAAACAAAGTTTTTGTTTATGGAACGTTACGTGAAGGGGAAGTGAATCATAATCTTATTCAACCCAATGTAAAATCCCTGAAAAAAGCCATGATGAATGGATGGATGATCAATCTAGGGCATTTTCCCGCGGTAGTTACAGGAAGTGGTATTGTCAAAGGTGAACTGATTAAATTGACAAATCCTGATACTTAAAGAACCTTGATGCAAGAGAAGGAGCTACCGCTAAAAATCCTGCATACCAACAAATCACCGTTCATGTCAAAATAGATGGAATCGAACTTCCTGTCTATACGTATGAAGTGATGAATAAGAGCGACAAGGAAATTGCCCCAAGTGATGAATATATGGGTCTTATTATAGACGCAAAAGAACTATTTCAAAAAGAATCGATCAGATTTCTGTAATTGATTTTGCAATAGAAGATTCAATCCTGAAGCAGTTATACGAAAGAGCAAAACAATTAGCAAAAAATCAAATTACTCATCAATGTGCTAGATAGTTGACCAATATCGAAGCAATTAGAAGTGTTGAAAGACCAAATGGAATTAGAAGAAACGAAAACGATTTATACTATGTATTAGGATCTGTGGAGTGGAAGAGTTGTTGAACGAGGGCAATTGCCTTCTAGAATGGACTTATTTTAGATTTTACTAAAAGGGGCCCTTTTTGGGCTTTTTTCAAATTCAAGGGTAAAAAGGAATTTATTATGGTATTATTGAACTATACAAATGGAAAGAAAATGGAATTCGTCAAAAAAGGGAGAGCGACTATAGAATGTCAAAAGGGATAATCGATAATAAACAAACAGGTTTGGTAGGGGATGTTCTTAAAGAGAATATTTCAAAAGGCAGCAAAATCTCTGTTGCAGCAGCACATTTTACCCTTTATGCCTTTGTTGAGTTAAAGAAAGAACTGAGGCAAATTGATGAATTTCGATTTATCTTTACAGAACCAGCATTTATTGAAGGTAAGGACTTAATTCGAGATCAAATTAAGAAAAATGAAGCAATGCTATATGGGGCAGATGAAATGGCTAAAGAATAAAGCACAAATAAAATCTGTGACTAGACAACGCATTCAAGGTGGATTGTATCATATTCAAAACAAAGATGGGAAGCAGATTGGTTTAGTTGGTGGTGCTCCTTTCTCAAGCCCAGGATTAGGTTACAGCAATTCATCAAACATGTACATAAATAATATCGTAGATGATGAAGAAACGAATAATCAGCTTCTGCGAAATTTTGATGCAATATGGAGAAATGACCAACTGTTAGAAGATGTGAAAGAGCAAATCTTACAGCGTATCGAGTTGTTATACCGTGAGAATTCCCCTGAATTTATTTATTTTGTTACCCTCTATAATCTGTTTAAAGATTTTCTAGAGGGGAATCGGAGTATTGATATATTACAAACAAAAACAGGGTTTCAAAATACAAAAATATGGAATAAACTCTATGACTTTCAAAAAGACGGTGTAGTAGGAGCCATTAACAAAATAGAAACATTTGGTGGATGCATCATTGCAGACAGTGTTGGTTTAGGAAAAACATTTGAAGCCTTAGCGATCATCAAATACTATGAATTGCGAAATCATCGGGTATTGGTCTTGGCTCCGAAAAAATTAAGGGAGAACTGGTCGATCTATCGCCTGAACGATAAACGTAATCTTCTATCTGAAGATCGTTTTTCGTTTGATTTATTAAATCATACTGATTTGTCACGTCAAGGCGGATTTAGTGGTGATATTAATCTAGAACACGTCAACTGGGGAAATTATGACTTAGTTGTTATTGATGAATCCCATAACTTCAGAAACAATGAGGCTCGGAATGATCGAGTCACAAGATATTCAAGACTGATGAATGATATTATCAAATCAGGCGTAAAAACTAAAGTGTTAATGTTGTCTGCAACACCGGTAAATAACAAACTAGATGATCTGAAAAATCAAATTGCTTTTATTACTGAAGGAGATGACTCAGCACTATTAGAATCGGCTAATATAAAAAATATCTCTCAAACCATTCGCGTTGTTCAATCTCAATTTAACAGATGGAGCGAATTACCCGAAGAAAGTCGAACGACTGAACGATTGTTAGATATGTTAAGTTGGGATTACTTCGCATTATTAGATTCATTAACGATTGCTCGATCACGTCGTCACATTGAGAAATATTATAATATGAACGAGATAGGAAAATTCCCCAATCGATTAGATCCAATAAATATTAAAACGGAGATTGACAAAGAGAATCAATTTCCTGCTCTTGAGAAAATAAACAACGACATCTTGCGATTACGCTTGGCTGTATATTCCCCGATGCAATACATTTTGCCACATATGAGAGAGTTGTATAGTGAAAAATATGATACAAAGATAGCAAATGGAAAAGTGTTCAGACAAACAGACCGTGAAGATAACTTGATTTATTTAATGAAGTCTAATTTATTAAAACGACTAGAAAGTTCTGTACACTCGTTTTCCTTAACGCTAGAAAGTATCATTTTTAACATCAATTCCTTTTTAGGCAAAATAGAAAATTATACACCTTCTATAGATACTGCCAATGACATTCTAAATCTAGATCTCGAAGATCCAGAACTAGAAGATGCACTTATTGGTTCAAAAGTAAAAATTTTACTCAAAGATGTTGATTTGATTCGCTGGCGACAAGATTTATTATATGATCGTGAAATATTATCAAAACTATTAACTTATGCAAAGAGTATTACACCTGATCGTGATCAAAAACTATTAAAACTAAAAGAAACGATAAAAGGAAAAATTGAAAATCCGCTAAACGGGGATAACAAAAAAATATTGATATTTACCGCCTTTGCAGATACGGCAAAATATCTATATGACAATTTACATGCTTGGATTTTGCAATATTTTGATCTTCATACGGCGATTGTCACAGGATCAGACAATCCAAAAACAACCTTAAAGCTGAAGAAGATCGATTTCAATAATGTATTGATGAGTTTTTCACCAATCTCGAAAGAAAGAGAAAAAGTAATGCCAGGAATGGCTGATGAGATTGATATTTTGATTGCAACAGATTGTATATCAGAAGGACAGAACTTACAAGATTGTGATTATCTAATCAACTATGATATTCACTGGAATCCCGTTCGGATTATCCAACGCTTTGGTCGTATTGATCGATTAGGAAGTCGAAATGAAAACATACAACTTGTCAATTTTTGGCCTTCTATGGAACTAGATGAGTACATCAATTTAGTAGGTCGAGTGAAGAATCGTATGACCATCTTGGATATTTCTTCAACTGGGGAAGAAAATGTGATATCCGAGAATGCAAACGAAATGAGAGATTTAGAGTATCGTCGGAAACAATTAGAAAAATTACAAAATGAGGTTATCGATTTAGAAGATATCTCTGGGAATATCTCACTTACGGATTTTACAATGGACGACTTTAGAATGGACCTACTAAATTTTATGAAAAAAAATAAGAGTTTAGTAGAAAATGCCCCGTTAGGACTATTTAGTATTACCACTAACAGAAATGAAAAGTTAAATGAGGAGATTGAAAGGGGAGTTATTTTTTGTTTAAAACAAATCAATAACTTCGCAACATCAAATGAAAAAAATGCTCTCCACCCTTATTATTTAATCTATATGAAAGAAAATGGTGAAGTCCTTTACAATCATGTTCATGTGAAAAAGATATTAGACATTTATCGTTCGTTAAGTTATGGTAAGCAGGAAGTAGAAGAGCAATTGTATAACTTATTCTACGAGGAAACAAATGACGGAAAATACATGAACACCTATAAAGACCTACTAGAGAAAGCGATAGAAGAGATTGTCGGCAAGATCGATCAACAAGTAACCCTTGATATATTTAACCTCGGCAATTTAGACAGTATAGTGAACAGTGCGAATACGCACTTACAAGATTTCGAGATCATTTCTTATCTCATTGTAAAATAAAGGGTGGTGTCTATGTCTGCTTCAACTTTTTATCGGCAGATTGGATTGGAAAGCAAACTACCTTCTTTAAATAAAAAACTGGACAAAAAAAACTTTTATGATTATGTAGATTTAAATCGAAAAGAAAAAGATGTCATTACAAAAGCTATCGAACGAATGGAGTTAACTTTCTTACTAACTCCTTCAACCATTAACATTCAACCGTTTATAAATGAAGAATTTCATTATGAAGGGATTATGTTCATCACCATTCAATTAAGAGAAACGGCGACAGATAAGCAAATATCAGTTATTGATGAGGTTATACATGGAACATTGCCAAATCCAACCATCAATGTTTTTCAAATGAATAACAATGATATTCTTATCAGCACATGTATGAAACGACTAAATAAAGTAAATAGATCCAGTGTGGTGTTGGGTGAAATCCATCATACAACTTGGATTAATTTAGACTATCAAACTCAAATAGTTAAGGATTTTATCCAGTCTGTTCATCTTACAAAGATTAATTTTGCTAATTTCTATGAATTCTACAAAGATATCGATATAGCAGTACAGGCTTTTCAAAATGCCAACATTATAGGGAATTTCCAAATTGTTAAGGACGAACAACAGAGACTACAAAAACAATTACTGATCCAACAAATTAGCGTGTGTGAGACGGAGATATCTAAACTTAAAACAGCGATTAAAAAAGAAACACAGTTCAATAAAAAAGTAGAGTTTAACGTGAAAATTTATCAGTTACAGAAAAAAATTGCTGAATTAAAACAACAATTAACATTGTAAAGGAGAATCCGTAATGCAAAAACTAGATGGTAAATCTCTCGACTTAACACAAGAGAACATTAATGCACTAAAACAGCTTTTTCCAGAGATCGTAACTGAAGGAAAAATAGACTTTGATAAATTAAAACTTATACTAGGTGAAGAAATTGAAATACGTAAGGAAAAATATGAATTCACATGGCATGGAAAAACACAAGCGATAAAATTAGCTCAAACCCCTTCAACAGGTACGCTACGTCCAGATAAGGAATCAAGTAAAAATTGGGATACAACAGAAAACCTTTATATTGAAGGGGATAACTTGGAGGTGTTAAAACTTCTCCAAAAATCTTATTTTGGAAAAATTAAGATGATCTACATCGACCCGCCTTATAATACGGGAAAGGATTTCGTTTATAAAGATGATTTTCGGGATAATATAAAAAACTATAAGGAATTAACGCATCAAACAACGAGGGCAAATACAGAGAGCAATGGAAGGTATCATACAGATTGGCTGAATATGATGTATCCAAGATTGAAATTGGCTAGAAACTTATTAACTGAAGATGGTGTTGTATTTATAAGTATTGATGATCATGAAGTTCATAATATTAGAAAAATATGTGATGAGATCTTCGGAGAGGTAAATTTCATTGCTGAAATTATTTGGGAAAAAATACATACTAGGAAAAATTCCGCTAAATATTTCTCAGACTCTCATGAATATATTTTATGTTACACCAAAAATAAAATTTTTTGGGATCGAAATTTGATACCAAGAGAAAATACTGATAGCTATACAAATCCAGATAACGATCCTAAAGGGCCCTGGAAAAGCGATCCAATCTATGCTAATAATCCCTATGAAGCAGATTATGAAATAAAGAAACCAAATGGTGTTATTTTAAAAAGGCCACAGGGTAAATACTGGAGATATAGTGAAGAAACTATAAAAGCTGCAATTTTAGAGAATAGAATTTTATGGGGAGAAGGTGAATCATACCCTACTTTAAAAAGATACTTATCTGAAGTACAAGATGGTTTGGTTCCAACTACACTTTTTAAAAGAGATTTTGCTGGAGATAATTCACTAGGAAATAATGAACTTAAAGATATTTTTGGTATGGATAAATTATTTTCATATCCCAAACCTGCAAAGTTAATCAAAATACTTCTTCAAATTGGTACGAACCAAGATTCCATTGTATTAGATTTCTTCTCCGGCTCAGCAACAACAGCACATGCAGTCATGCAAATAAATGCAGAAGATGGCGGAAATCGTAAATTTATCATGGTGCAGTTACCTGAATTAACTGATGAAAACTCCGAGGCTTTTAAAGCTGGTTATAAAAATATATGCGAAATTGGTAAAGAACGAATTCGCCGTGCTGGAGATAAAATTGTAAAAGAAACAGGTAAAACGGATTTAGACATTGGTTTTAAAGTTTTCAAATTAGACTCATCAAATCTAAAACCATGGGATCCAGATTACGAAAATTTGGAAAATGATATCACTAATTGGAAAGAAAACATCAAAAAAGATCGCACTAAAGAGGATTTACTATATGAAATTTTATTAAAAATAGGTATTCCATTAACAACACAGATTGAGGAAATAGATTTTAATGGTAGAACTATATATAATGTTGCCTATGGTTCCGTTCTCTTATGTTTAGAAGATAACATTGACCAAGAGATTGTAAACGAAATGATTAAGCTAAAACCAGAAGGGTTCGATACCAAGTTTATTTTTAAAGAGTCAGGTTTCATCAGTGATTCAGTAAAAACAAATGCAATTCAAACGTTAAAGAAAAACGGAATCACGGATGTAAGGAGCGTGTAAAGGATGAAGTTAAAATTTATCTCTGACTTACCTTATCAACGCCAAGCTATTGATTCTGTTGTAAATATCTTTAAAGGACAACCAGTGAAACAATCAAACTTTACGGTATCTTATGGAGAGGATGCCGGGATGATTCAGACCGATTTAGGAATTGGAAACCGATTGGATTTAACGCCAAATGAGATTTTGAAGAATGTTCAAGAAATACAGATAAAGAATGGTTTATCAAGAAGTGAATCTTTAAATGGACTAAATTTCACAATTGAAATGGAAACAGGTACTGGGAAAACTTACGTATATTTACGCACCATTTACGAGTTAAATAAGCATTATGGTTTTACTAAATTTGTGATTATTGTTCCATCTGTAGCCATTCGTGAGGGAGTGTATAAATCCCTTCAAATCACGGAGCAGCATTTTAAAGAATTGTATGATCGAACACCTTTAGAGTATTTCATATATGATTCAAGTAAACTCGACCAAGTGCGTAATTTTGCTACAGCTACTTCCATACAAGTGATGATTATCAATATTGATGCTTTTCGCAAAAGTTTTGAGGATCCTGAAAAAGAGGATAAAGCAAATGTCATTCATCGAGCTAACGATCGTTTAAATGGTTATCGCCCCATTGAGTTTATCCAACAAACCAATCCGATAGTAATCATTGATGAGCCACAAAGTGTGGACACCACACCAAAGTCAAAGGAAGCGATTTCATCTTTGCATCCATTATGTACGCTTCGTTACTCTGCAACACACGTCGATAAATACAATATGATTTATCGATTAGATGCAGTAGATGCTTATAATGAGAAGTTGGTAAAGAAAATTGAAGTCATGTCTGTAAGATCAGAACAGTCGTTTAATCTACCTTATATTAGATTGGTAGAAGTAAAAGAAGGCAAAGCAAAAATCGAACTAGATGTAGAATCGCGTGGAAAAGTAAAAAGAATGGTCAAAAACGTTAAATATGGGGATGATCTGTATGATGTATCAGGTGAACGTGAGATATATCGGAATTATCTTGTTGAGCAAATCGATTGGACAGAAGGCAATGAATCCATTGAAGTGAACGGCCATTATTTACGTGTTGGTGAATCGATTGGCGATATTGACGATGATACGATTAAAAGATATCAAATCCGAAAAACAATTGAAGAACATCTAGATAAAGAATTACGTTTAAATCCTCGTGGAATTAAAGTATTAAGCCTATTTTTTATTGATAAGGTTGCAAACTATCGTGATTACGATAAAGATGGGAATCCAGTAAAAGGCAAATATGCCATCATGTTTGAAGAAGAATACAAAAAGCTTATTCAGAAGCCAAAATATCGTACATTATTCAATGATATAGATGGTGATATGGATATAGAAAAGATTCACAATGGTTATTTTGCGCAAGATAAAAAGGGAAAGTTAAAGGATACAAATGGAAACACACAAGCAGATACAGATGTATATAGTCTGATCATGAAGGAAAAGGAACGATTGTTGAGTCTAGACGAACCCCTTCGTTTTATCTTTTCCCATTCTGCATTGCGTGAGGGGTGGGATAACCCAAATGTATTCCAAATCTGTACCTTAAAAGATTCCGCTGGAACCTATGTAAGTCGTAGACAAGAGATTGGCCGTGGTCTTCGCATAGCGGTAAATCAAAAAGGAGAACGAGTACAAGACTATCATGTGAATACATTAACGGTGATGGCCAATGAATCTTATGAAGATTTTGTGGCTAATTTACAAACTGAAATGGAAGAACAAACGGGAATTACATTTGGAAAGATCGAGAAGCATATGTTTGCTAAGTTAGCCTATATTGACGACAGCACTGATGAACCAGTGGCTATGGGGTATGAAGTATCTGAGAGACTATATAATAGTTTGAAGGCCAACGGGTACATCGATAAGAAAGATAAGGCCACATCAATACTTAAAGAAGCGATAGAAAACTATGAACTTCATCTACCTGAAGAGTTCTCTCCTTGGAGACCGACGATTATAAGGGAATTGAAACACATTATAAACCGCTTACCTATTAAGGATGCAAGTAAAAAGAAAAAAGTTAAATTAAATAAAGCTATAATCGACAGCAGAGAATTCTTAGAGTTATGGGATAAAATCAAATACAAAACCGTGTTTACTATTGATTATGATAGCCGTGAATTAATTAATAAGTCGATTGGAAGTATTCAGAAGATGGATCGAATTGAAAAAATGAGAATTCTGAGTCGAAAAGATGGAATTTCGAAACTAGATCGCACGACTGGTATACAAGGTTCGATAGTGAGTGAGCGATTTGAAGATTATGTAACGGTTCAACATCCTTTACCAGATATTATCACTGAATTGCAGAATCGCACAAATTTAACCAGAAGAACCATTGTTGAAATATTAACGGGGAGCAAACGACTTGAAGATTTTAAGAATAATCCCCAAAAGTTCATTGAAGTAGTTACCAAAATAATTAAGCGTGAATTGAAGCTGTTATTAGGAGATGGTGTAAAATATTACAAGATTGGTGACGACTCATACTATGGTGTCGAGTTGTTCCAAAATGAAGAACTTTTAGCATATTTAAATGATAACGCACTTCAAAGCAAGAAATCTCCTTTTGACCATGTCATCTATGATTCGGATGTGGAAGCAAATTTTGCGAAACGCTTTGAAAATGATGAGAATGTAAAAGTATATGTGAAACTTCCAAGCTGGTTTAAGATTGAAACACCAATTGGAGATTATAACCCAGATTGGGCAGCTGTGATCAATAAGGATGGGGAAGAAAAACTCTATTTTGTGATAGAAACAAAAGGAACAGATGTAGAGGCTTTCCTACGGCCAGAGGAACAAGCAAAGATTAAGTATGCAAGAAAGCATTTCGAAGCAATGAATACTGATGTAATCTTTGAAGGGCCGGAAAGTGATGTTAATCAGTTTATGTTGAAGGTACAAAATAAATAATGAAGGGACAGATAATATAGACAGCACAAGAGACCCTAATTCTTGTGCTGTTCATTTTATCGTGGGGGAGATAAACATGAGAATGGAACAAATTTTAGCTATTATTAATAAGGAATTTCCGGAAAAGGCAATAGACATTGGTGAAAGCATAGATTTATTGCTTTATTCAATCGATGAATTAATTAAGGACATTAATAATAAGATCACTCATGCTTTAAATAAGAGAGATTACAACAAGACAAAATCTTTGACAGAATTATCTGAAGCAGTATATAACTATGAAACGATGTTAAGGCAAATCTTTAATGATATTGAACCTGACAATATAATAGATGAGGTTGAAAATGAGAAGGAGGAAAGTACTAAATCTTCTCCGAATTATAATGAGTGTCTAGTTGATTTCAATATACCACATACGTTATATGAGGATTTTACCCATGTACGTCCTCATTCCTTTCAATTTAAAGGGCAAAAGTACGAAGTTAGGACATGGCAAGAGGTACTATTAAAAACATCAGAGATTTTATACACGTTAGATATGGATAAGTTTGAACAATTTCAATATGATAGAAGAATGAATGGGAAAAAAGTTCAATATTTCTCTAAAGTTGAATCTGAGATGAGAAAACCTGTAAAGTTAAAATCGGCGGATATTTTTATTGAAACAAATATGAGTGCAAATTCTATTCGAAATTTAATCGCAAAGATGCTACAAAAATATGATTTTAAAATCTCAGATTACAAACTCTTCTTTAAAACAGACTATTCTTCATTACATAATGAAAATAAAAATGGGGGGTTTCATAATGGCTGAAATCAAGTACGATATCATTAAAAATGTGGGGATTCTATCAGAAAGTCCAAAAGGCTGGACGAAAGAACTCAACCTAATAAGTTGGAATAATAAAGCCCCTAAATATGATTTGCGAGATTGGTCGCCTGACCATGATAAGATGGGAAAGGGAATCACGCTAACAAAAGAAGAATTAATGGAATTAAGAAATATATTGAACAACTTAGAGATCTAATGATAATATCGCCATCGATACGTCGGTGGTTATTTTTTTGCTTTCATACTGGTACTCAAATTATAATGGATAAAGATCTTGCCATACAAAAAGAGTCGAACTTTTATTATAAAAAGTTTCGGCTCTTCTTATTTTAGTTTAATTTTATCTTAAATACTACTTAATACCTCAGTAGGTATCCTTCCAAGAAAATAATCTTCAATTTTATCCCAAAACTCCTCAGTATTTGCTTCGGTTTTAAATAGATAAGTCAGCATTGCTACTGAGATTCGGTGTCGTTTGTGAACATTGCTTAAGATTGTGTTATCATAATTCTCTGGATTCTTAATCGTATTTTCTATTTGGAGTTTCGAGTTAATACGTATAAAGATTTCAGGGTTATCTCCACCCCTAACTTCATACAATAACAGGTCAAGCATTTCAATAGACCAAGTGAGATAAATGTTTTTTCTAATTCATAAGTATGGGATTTTGGTAGATAAACTTCATAATTTTCATTATAATTTAAAGCGGACATTTGTAATAGCTTATTTACATGATGGTTTAAGAATCGTGTAAATTCGTTTAAATTAGGAAAAACCTTATATTTTATTTCGGATTGATTTTCCCTCTTGGTGATGATCGATAGTCTGTGATTTTGGTTGCGATTGACTACATCTTGGTAACTTATAATGCTTTGAATGAGTTGATTTGCTATTGCTTCAGATTGGTATTTTGATTTCCTAAATAAGCTAGAAACTGAAGTCGTAAGGCTGTTTAAGGAGAAATATTCCTGATTATAAATATATGGACTAAACAATTTTTCAATTTTACTTATTGTATCTTCAATATTCTTTAAAAATTGATATTGGTTTTTGTTTTGTAAATCTATCTCAACATTTAGTACGGATTCGATAAATTCAATGTGTTTAAATTTAAGGTTATCATCTTTATGATGTAATAAAAACTTGAATTTTGGGAATGTCATATCTTTGTATTTTATCTCCCATAATTCTTTTAAATTAAACTTATATATCCCCCCAAAATATTCTTCATTTAAACTTTTTATTTTTTGAATATAGGGCCCATAAGTTTTAACAAAGTCATCTTCGATTTCCCTTTTTACTTTCATGTACTCAATTGAGAATATATTTCTCGGTCTTGCAATAATAGGGGAGTAGCCCATTTTATTAATGAAATCTTTTTCAATGATTAATAGTGCCGTTTTTAATTTGTTATCTAGATCATCATCCTGATCAGAATTAAAATTACGTTCAAAAATGTAGCGAAATTCCTCTGAACTAACAAGAAGATTACGAGCTGGTTTATTACTTTTTTCTTTTTTATATAGCATTAGAATTTTGTCCATAACCTGGATTAATTGTGCTTTACGAATCGTACTAATCCCATGGAGTTTCTTTACATGATTAAAGTCCTTTGGAAGGAAATCAAAATATGCCTTTCCTTCATCAAGAGATCTAGCGGCACGACCTATTTCCTGTACATAATCACATACATTTCCAGTTGGGGCAAAATGTATTACGGTATCAATGTCAGGAATATCAATTCCCATACCAAACGCTTTTGTTGCCAGCATAATTAGTGAATCTCCATTTTTGAACTTTAGAAAGCTTTCATTCTTTTCCTCTTTTTTCATCGTTCCATAATAAGTAGAAACGGAATTGGCCAATTCGTGATTGGCGTGTGCCAGTATGTAATCATTAAATTGGCGAAGGATTGAAACAAACGGGAAATATACTAATACTTTTTTCTTCCTTTTATACGATCTTTTTAATCTTTCGTGAAGCAAAGAGTACTTCTGTAGTCGGTATTCTTGTTCTTTTGTTGAAGTAAATGATACGCTTTTTAAAGAAACTTTAATATTCTCCCGTTTAACGTAACCAAAATAGTTGATAGGATTAATAAGCATGAGGCTATCCCTAGTCTCTGAGTACATATCCTCAATTCCACCGTAAATGGCTGTCGCTGTAAACGTGGCAACGGGAAATTTCATCTGTTTACGAAGTTTTTGTAAATAACTACCCAAATACCAATAATCTGATCGAAACGCCTTCCCCCAAGTAGTAACAATGTGTGCCTCATCAATAACAAAAAGTCCGACTTTTCTATCTCCAATTAACATGCTGATATCTGAACGACTAAGTAAGGTTTCGGGCGAGATATACAAGATTGAAATTTCACCATTTGCAATCTTCGTCGATATATTCATTTTTTCAACAGGAGAAATTTCAGAATTAATGGTTGCTGAAAAATAAACATT
Organism: Tepidibacillus fermentans; assembly: GCF_004342885.1. NCBI lineage: Bacteria > Bacillati > Bacillota > Bacilli > Caryophanales > Bacillaceae > Tepidibacillus > Tepidibacillus fermentans. Next base: position 166,623 of record NZ_SMAB01000001.1, on the reverse strand, counting down.
TCTTTCATGCAAACCATATACCTGATCTTTCATTAACCCAATTAAAGGTGAAATAACAATAGTTAATAGATTATATTTCTCAGCCAAATAAATAGCTGGAACTTGAAACATAACCGATTTTCCAGCCCCTGTTGGTGAAGTGGTAAAAACATCCCGGAAAGTTTCATCTTTGTAGGCAAGTTCAGCTTGCGTTACAATATCATCAATAATTTGGGATTGGGATATATAAATAATTTCTTTAGGATTTTCAATATCATCTACGTTTTTATACATTCTTAATGGTCGGAAATGATCGTAACCCCAATATTTTTTTAATATTTTCTCATATTCTTTCTCTCTAGCAATACCTTTGGATTCAGTTTTTTTTTGGTATTGGTAAATCTTTAAATCTGGTAGTAAGGATTGTAAGATTTGAATTCTATTAAGGTAATTTTGACTAAATTGTTGAATATCTCCTTTCCACGTAAAATGAAGAGCTTTTATTTCTTTACTATTTTTAGATAATTGAGAAATAAGTTCTAAAAATGGTTCTTCATCTTCTGATAACTCAATAAAATTTTGTGCTGTTTTGGTAATGGGAAAGGAGGAGATGTCCTTTTCGTTATTAAACAAGTCTATTTCTCCGTAGTTATCAATGTAAGAAACGTAAAATCTTCCATTTCTTGTTTTTAAGATATTCCCATAATATGAACTAATGTATTGAATTTCATCAGGTATATCATGGTGGTTATCAATATCCTCATAGTATTCTAAATAAATATGATCAATTTCATCTATCGAATATGTGAGAGGATAATAGTATTGATAGAGGTTGTTGTTTAATATATGAACATCAGCAAAGGTCTCTATTGTATCTTTAGAAGCGGTAATCAATTCTTCATAGGTACACCAATAAATATCCGGAGATTGATTAAGCCTCATAACTGCTTCTGTTATTAATTCCATTTTTCTCTTTGGAAGCTCACTCAATAATTCGCCTAAAGGAATTGAAAAGAGTTTTTGGTAATCAATTTTAGAAATCCATTCATTGGGGAATCCTTTAAAAACTACTAAGTTATTTCTTTTGCGGTCTAATTTGTTTAAGAAAATATTAAAATGCTGGAAAAATTGATTAAACATTACAAAAACACTTCCAATCTTTTACCAATATGATAAATTAATATTATAGTAGAAATAGTCTGAATTCAATAGGAAGTGATCATATGGGGGAAGAATTTGATCTATTAGAAAGAGTGCTTAATAGATACATTGAGCAATATGATAAAAGGAGTAATATAAATTTATCTTGGCTCAAAAAAATTGTAATGGTTAATGAAAATATAGAAGTCAACGAAACCATATTAGTAGAATTTTTGACTCGAAAGGGATTTCATTCTATCAAATTACCAAATACCTCTTCATTAAATGTCTCTACTGAATTAGGAAATACCAAAAATAAACATCAAAGAGACGAAACAAAAAAAGAATGTGATGATGTTATCGAAAAAGATAAAGAGGATGAAGAGGATGAAGATTTTGATCCGAATGAATTTTTGAAGAAAAATAAGGATTTGATTGATAATTTCTTTTTACCTATACAAAGTTTCGAGGAGAATACAAGATTAATAGAAAAATATCATAACAACAAGGACAATAAACTATTATTTGAATTAGTAAATAAAAATATGGGACTTATAGAAAAAGTTGCAATGAAATATGGAAATATGTCCCATCATGATCTTGAATTTGATGACTTAGTTAGTATAGGTAAGTTTGGACTATTAAAGGCAATTGAAAAATTTGACCCTCAATTAGGTTATCAATTTTCGACATATGCTACCCATTGGATAAGACAGGCGATAACGAGAGCGATCATGTATGAAGGAACCACGATTCGAATTCCAGTTCATCTATATGATAAAATAATAAAAATAATTAGAACGGAAAATGAATGTATTAAGGAATTGGATAGTCTAGATATAGACTGGGTATGTAATAAATTGAATATGACTAAAGAGAAATATTATGAGTTAAAAAGGATTGATTACAATATTTTAGGAATAGCTTCTTTAAATACTATTGTTTCTACCGAAGATGAAGATAGTCAATTATTTGACTTTATCGCCTATGATAAATTTGAACATCTAGGTGCAATTGTTGAAGAATACTTAGATCCATTTGAAAAAGTGGTAAGACAAGATCTCCAAAATTTTATAGAAGAATTACTTTCTTCTTTTTCGGAAAGAGAACGTGATATCATAAAACATAGATATGGATTCTATAAAGAGGAATTAAAAACTCTTGAGGAAGTCGGAAGAATATATGGGGTAACAAGAGAAAGAATACGACAAATCGAATCGAAAGTAATTCAAAGTTTGAGAAAGAAGGTTCGTTTAAGGAAACTTCATTATGATGATTTAACTGCATCAATGTAATGTTTGACAATCCAACTTACTATAACATCGCAAAAATGGAAAGGTGTAACCGTCAAGTAATTTTGAACACTTTTTGCTAATTAATTTTGAACACTTTCCTTGCCAAAAATGGTAGCTTGATGTTTAAGTCTATAGCTGTCATTCTCGTTTAGTTGAATCACCTCTACTTTATGAAGTAAACGATCTTATATGGCTGTGGTAATCCCTTGATCTCCCATTAATTCAGCCCATTCTTCTGGGCCTTTATTAGAAGTCAATATAATTGAATTCCGTTCATATAAATAGTTAACTAAATGGTTGGCTGTCTACCCAAAAAATAAACAATCTCATAAACAATCCGCTCAGTTCTATTTATCTATTCACGGAAATGTTCAAGAGAAAAGAACGAATTACCCACAATTATCAGCAACATTTTCTTCCGTGTTTGAATCATTGGATGAGGTAGAATGGACTTTTGAATTTATAAGGGATTCACTTCAACAATTAGGAATAAATGAACCTGGAGATAAACGTTTAGCGGTTACCTATACTTCTAGGAGTTCTGGACAAGCTATACATGTGAACTATTGTAATTGGCTGTTACTTGGATTCTATAAAGATAATGAGAATGGATAAATGGTTCGAATTCCACTTGTAGAAAGTGAGCTACCTAATTCCTATCCTGTCTATTATCGTTTTAAACAAAAACCTGACGAGGAACAGGTTGCATGCTATTTAGTGCCAATGAAGGATTTAAGACCATTTCACGAAGATATAAGATCGAATTATGAAAGAACATTATCCTTTATAAAAGAAAGGTTCCATAACTTTGAAAAGTCTCCCTATAGAAAATACAACTTAGAAAAATTAGAAAATGCAATTTTTAATTTGGTTGAAAGTATTTACAAAGAAAAATAGACTCAATGTATCAAGCAGAAATATTAGATCTAAGGATTAAGTTTGGTTTGGAACCAAAGGTAAAGCATATCTCGACGTAATCAAAACATATAAATATTAACCCAAAATATAAGATATTTCTGTAAAAGGGTGAATTCATATGAGGCATAGAGAAAGAACTCTAGAAGAACTTGAAGAAGAGGAACGAAGATTGCTCGCTCAAGAAGATCTAACGAAAAATGATGGTTTTTATGGTAAGTTTATCAATCTTTATCAAGAGATGTACGATGTTGTAATGAAAAATGCTCGTCAAACTAAAGATAGGGATGATAAAGACTTCCTTATTCAATACGCAAACGATATAAAAGAGCGGATTATCCATTGGTTGATTAAATATGGTACCTGTATGAAAATGAATCATGAGAAAAGTGATATATTGCGGAAATGGCTTTGAAAAAAGTATTCAGGTATGATCGTAGTAATCCAATTGCGAATTATCGATTAGGTTTTTTGGCATACAAATACCACAGACATAGTGACGCTGTTCTCTATTTTAAAAATGCAATTGACTATCAAACGTATGCTCAAAGTCAAGATTGGAAAATGAATGAGGAGCAACTATACCGAGCCCATTTATATTTAGTGAATAGTTACTTATTTGTTGCTAGTAGAACATATGAGAAAATGAAAGATCTTCCCATGCCTGAACAAGAATTGACACAGTATGAACTCTCTCCCATTTTTGATATTATTAACAAAAATGAAATGTATTTAAATCGACATGCCTTTGTACGTTACACGAATGAAGGACGCTTCTTTTGTTCAAAAGAAGAGTGTGATGATATTTTTTATGAAAGTGATGCTGTTGATAACATTCTTATTCTATATTTTTCTGATCGTAACTATTTGTTAAAGTTTAACGACAAAAGTATTGTCCTGACTGCTAAATTTGCTGAGTTATTAAAAGATTTACTATTAAATAGTTCTAAAGACCAGTCTTTAACTGTACGAAATGTAAAAGAATATTTTAATAGTAAGAGTGAGGATGTTTCAAAGGACACGTACAAACAAGGAATAAGACGTTTGCGTAGGAAATTGGAGGAAATTGGTACTCCAGATATTATCGTTAATGATCCTAATAATAAGGAATTAGCATATTACTTTAATGGTACCGTTCAGTTCATGGTAATGGAGCGAGTTGAGGAGATAATCGATTAATTCATTTGTTGATCAATTTTCAAAGACAATGGGGTCAAATCCTTGCAAGTCAAGGTATTTGGCCTTTTTCTTTTTTTGGTGACAGGACTGTCACCGCCATTATGGTTTAATGGATTTAAGAAAAGAAAAGGAGATGGTTTTAATGAAAAATTGGTCAGCATTATTAATCAGACATGGGTTTCAGGTGAAGGAGATTGAAGAGAATGTATTTCATTGTTCGTCTGAAACGAAAGAGAATGTTGAATTTTTAAAGAAGACATTATCGTATGGAAACGTTCAATTTCAATATCATACACCTTTACTTAAGATTGAAAGCGAAGTATTAAATGAAGAGGAGTGGATTGCTTTATTAAACTTTGAATTTCGTGGCCGTGGTGAAGATCTGTACTTTAGACCTGGAATTGATGAGCCTAAAGTATTTGAGCTTGATATCTATATTAGTGGAATCGTTAGGGAATTGAAATCGGCTGGGTCTTTATACTAATGGAAGTTGTGATGGCCATGGTAAACGACCTGCGACGATCTATATGTTAACGGAAGAAGACGCAATTACAGCTACAAAGTTGCTTCAAGTAACAGGCATTCATCGGGTTATCATTCGAGGTAGACAAATTCATCTTCATGTCAAAAACCAGAAGGATTTGTTAGATGCAGCGGAGAAACTGCACCTAATTCAAAGAGAGTGGGTAAATGAGGAAATTGAATTTATCCAAAGACAATTTTTTTATAACACGTTGGAAAAACTCTTATCAATTAATGGGCGCAGTGGTGAAGAAGAAGTTCGTCAATATGTGAAAGAACAACTTATGGAGAAAGTAGATCATCTAACAGTTGATCATAGCGGTAACATTCTTGCTCAAAAAACATATCGCAGTGGGAAAGGACCAACAATTTTATTGAGTGCGCACTTGGATTTGGTAGAAGAATTAGAAAAAGATAGAGAGATTATTAAGGATGGAACAATCTGGTCTAGTAATAAAGGGATTCTTGGGGCAGATGATCGAGCAGGAGTAGCGGTACTGTTAGAAATGGCAAAACGCCTTGAAACTTCTAATTTTAATGGAAAAGTAAAATATATATTTACAGTAGAAGAGGAAATGGGTCTGCTTGGAGCTAAATCAGTAAATGAATATTTCTTATGGGACGTTGATGTAGCAATTGTTATAGACAGACGCGGTACAGGTGATATTGTTGTATCTGCTGGCTCTTACTTTTCATTCTGTCATAAAAACTACGGTGAATTTTTTGAGAAGGTTGCCAAAGATAAAGGCTTAAATGGATGGAAGACCACACCAGGTGGAAGTAGTGACACAAAAGTTTGGGCCGAGAACGGTATCCAAAGTGTCAACTTGTCAGCGGGATATATGAACGAGCATACAGAGGATGAAACGTTAGATGTGGAAGCTTGTTATAACGTTGTAAAATTATTAGATGGAGTATTTGAACAAGGACGCCAGATGCAGCAAGTCTTGAGACGAATTAAAACATTGCAGAAGTGTAGATGAAACAGAAGTTATTTAAATAGAAATAATTAACAAATCGCCAGCTTATAATATAAAAATTAATGTAAAAAAGTTATTTTTATGAGTAGTCGTTCATGTAGGAAAATGTTAATTCCTATAATCTAAAAAATTTTTTAAAAAAAGTGTGTGTTTTTCTTTTCTTCATGAGTAGTAACAAACGGAAAAGAAGCTTATGAAAAGATACTAAAAAATGATGATTATGACCAGAAGACGGATCATTATGGGGGATTGGAAACAAAGAAGAATTAACCTCCATAATGACAGATTTGAAGGAAAAGGTGTTCGTTTTCTTTTTTCTAAAACTGGCAGTAGTGTTACAAAAAATAGATCCGCCTGGTATACAAGTTATAAATATTGATTTTATTTTAAGGTCTGCTAATGCAGGTCATTTTTGTTTAATGAAACGAATATTATCAAACATACATTCCCTGACAATAATGCTTCAGAATGAAGTGGTATCATTAATGAGAAATATTGATAAATAAAGAGGGAGATCGAATTGATACGGTGACAGCAATTATAAAAATTGGAGAAAATCATCCGAATGATCAAGGCTTGGTGAACTTAACGCATTCAAGATGCTTTGGTAATGATTGGATTATATGTTTATCAAGTTGAAAACATCAAAAAGTCAGGAGAAGTATTAAAAAAAAATTAACCAGATTTCAGTCATTGATCATACAATAGAAGATTCAAGTCTAGAGCAGTTAAACAACAGGACAAAACAATTAGGAAAAGGAAGCAAATTACTTATCAAATATACTCGATGGTTCAACAATATTGAGACAATTAGAAGTACTAAAAGATTATCAAATGGAACTAGAAGTAACAGAAACGATTTATACAAGGTATTACGACCAGTGGATCGGAAGAGTTGTTAAGTGAACGCTGTTGCAATATAAAAGCGCAAGGATTATTAGGTGACAAATTTCTACATTATTTTTATGGATGATTCGTTAAAATAGAATAAGGTAAATCCATGACAGTAATGATCCTATTTATAAGTATAAAAATAAGATAGACTAAAATACACGGATTTACCTGATCATTTAATCACTCATAATAATTTAGAATCTTTTTTGGATAGATTTAAAGTGGTTGCTTCAAATTTACCTTATTCTCATACTGTTGTTGCACATATATCAAAAGATGGACATTATTATATACACCAGATATTTATCAATTGAGGTCATTAACTGTAAGGGAAGTTGCTAGAATACAGTTTTTTCCTGATAACTTCTACTTTGAAGGTCCTAGAACAGCTAGATTTACACAGATTGGACCATTGATGGCTGAAAAAATTGCGGGAAAAATTAAAGAAATACTAAATTCACTTTGATGTTTCTCTAAGTAAGTTTTAAAAATAGTAGAAATAAGTTAAGGTAGACCTTCTAACAAAGTAACTACACAATGGATATTGCTCATATTAGATGAATTAGAATATATTCAATTTCAAAAGGAGGGATCAGAGTTAATATTTCATATTATTGCAGACAGTTAAGAACAAAAAAGTATCATTGTGACTTCTAATTTAGAATTTAGTCAGTTGGAATAAAGTATTCGGCGATTCGCGGCTTACAGCCATATTAGTGATCGACTTGTATACCATGCACATATTCTAGCTTTTACTGGAGAAAGTCTCAGACATAAAAATGCATTATCCGTGATGAAGATTTCACATAATACTCTCAAACGTTAGAATGGAGGGGAATTAATGTTTAAATATTTGAATTTATTATTTATAATTCTTATGTTATTTGTAATGAGTTTTCAAGTGGATATTATTGCACAAGCAAGTACAGGTACAAACGTTAGCGGGATAATTAAACAGGATACAACGTGGACTTTGGCAGGTTCTCCATATTATTTAACAGGAGATATTCAGATAGCTAATGGGGTTACTTTAACAGTAGAGTCTGGTGTTATTATAGAAGGTAATAATAATCGTATTAGAGTTTTTGGAGATTTTGAAGCAATAGGTAAATCTAATTCTAGAATTGTATTTAACGATGTGAATATCGAGCCAGGAGAAAATACTCCTAGTGAGCAATATCTTATTCATATTGAAAATGCCGATATTATTAAAGGAAGCTTGTATCGCCCTACAGGTAATGCTATTTATGGGAGTTTGATATTGAGAGATTCAAGACTGTTTGACTTAGAAAGTTACTTGTATCTTTGGTATCCGACTAGCGATGTTTATATTGAAAGGAATGCTTTTGTAAATACTGGTGGAATCAGTGTTGGAACAAGTGATAATGTGAAGGTACATATATTAAATAATGCTTTTTTTAATTATTCGAATTTTGCAGTTGAAAATTGGGCAAGTTACGGAACTTCTGAAACAATTGTTTTATTTAATTCTTTTTTAAATTCTAAAGAAGATGATTTAGGTAACCCGATAACATATAAAGATACTTTAGTTTTACCTGCTGGTTATTCAAGTGCAAAAATGACAGCTACAAATAACTATTGGGGAACAATAGATGAAACAGTTATAGAAAAAATGATATTTGATAAGAATGACGATATAAGCTCTGCGTCTTATATTAATTTTAAGCCTTATTTACAATCACCAGATCCCAATACACCTATTATAGATATAGTACCTCCTGAGAAACCGATGGTAGATGATATTACAGAAAAAAGTGAATATATTACTGGTAAGGCAGAAGAACTTTCTGTTATCAATGTAGTTAATGAAAATAATGATATTGTTGGGAAAACTATAACAGACGCTAATGGGGATTTTAGAATTAATATAATGCCATTAAATGCAGGTAGTAAATTGTTCATTACAGCTACAGATGATTGGTTGAATAAAAGTGAGCCAACAATTGTATTTGTAAAAGATATAACTCCACCTAATAAACCTTTAACAGATGAAGTAACGGATAAAACAACAAGTGTGACAGGAACAGCAGAAGCAGGTTCTTCAATTACCGTAAAAGCAGGAACGTCTGTATTAGGGACAGGAACAGTAGATATTAATGGTAAATATATAGTAACGATACCCGAGCAAAAAGCAGGAACTAAACTTACGATAACAGCAACAGATAATGCTGGAAATACAAGTGAAGCAAATGAAGTCACGATAAAGGACGTAACAGCACCAAGTATACCAAGTGTGAATGCCGTTTATGATAATGCTACTGTTATCACTGGTAAAGCTGAAGCAAATGCAAAAGTTTTTGCGATGATAGGAAGCAAAAAAATTGGTGAAGTAACAGCAAAAAATGGCCAATATACCATTAAAATTGCAAAGCAAAAAGCAGGAACAACCATTCTTGTTTATGCCGTAGATACAGCTGGAAATATTAGTGCAAGTAAGACTATTGTGGTTATAGACAAAACTCCACCAAGCGTACCAATTGTCAATAAAATAACAAGTAAATCAGTAACGGTAAGTGGTAAAGGGGAAAAGGGAGCGACTATATATATTTACAATGGGAATAAAAAAATTGGGCAAGGAATAGTTGATAATCGAGGGAACTTCAAAGTAAAAATTAAAAAACAAAAAAAGGGTTCAAGACTAAAGATATATGCTAAAGACAAATCAGGAAACAACAGTAAGAGCATAACCATAAAGGTAAATTAATGTTAAATGATGATAATGGATATAAAGAAGATATTTCTGTTGTTGAAGTGGTAGTTAAGAATACTACCTCCCAATTTATTTAATAAGATTCTCGGAAATTAAATTTCCGCATTTGCTCTAGCATTTTGCTAGAGCTTTTTATTGTTTCACCCCCAAAATGGGGATAAGAACAAACTTTCCTCTTGACAAATCAATTTTGCTTCCAAAATCGAAGTGAAGGTATTTAAAAACACTTTGAAAGCGGGGAAAAATAATGATTTATCAAGCACAATCACATGATTCCTTTTTAAACATTGTTATTGAGCAATTCAATGAGAATTTCAAAGATTCCACGCAATACTTAACGGATTTCTTTTTAGAAACCATTATTTGGGTCACTTCTATTGATCTGTAAGCGTCAAATAAACCACACGTAATTAAAAAAATAACCACACCGTAGGTGTGGCTTTAGTTGTTCAATCTCTGTTATTTTACAATTAAATTATCAGGAAGTTCATTGGACCATGGAAGCAGTTTATCGAGTTCCTCAGAATTAGTGACATCCATATTTGGTAACTTTTCGAATAGATATTTTAAATATTCAAATGGAATAAGATTGTTCTCCTTTGCTGTTTCAATGGTGCTATACACAATCGCACTTGATTCTGCACCTGCTGGTGTGTTTGTGAACAGCCAGTTTTTTCTTCCGATGACAAAAGGTTTGATCGCTCGTTCTGCACGATTATTGCTTAATTCAAGCCTTCCATCTTTCAGAATATTCATTAGTTTATCTTTTTGATTGAAAGAGTAGTTTATAGCTTTACCATAACTAGATTTTGGTAATGCATGAGCATGTTCCTTTTCAATCCATGCGAAATAAGCCTCTAACATCGGTTTTAAACGACGAAGGCGTTCTTCATAACGTTCTACGTAGGATTTGTCAGCTAGTTCTTTCTCCAGTGCAAACATGCCGTCTATATGTTTCACGCCTTGATAAGCGGATGTATGCATATAGCTTTTCTTATCCGTGACCGCTTTCAAGGTTTCCGTAAAATACCTCCTTGAATGAGCAAAGCATGCTACAAGTGTAACTTCCATTGGAGGTCCAGCGTTAGACTTCTTCAGAAGTTTATCGTATCCATGATAAGCGTCCGTTTGCAGATACCCTTTAAATCCCATGAGGAAGGACTTAGCGTTATCCCCTGATCTTGATGGCTGATAATCATAGAGAACAATCGGTTTATGTCCATTTCCTGTTCGGTACATCCACATATATGATTTCGTGGCAGCTTCACGACCGGGTTCATTTAGAACTTCTAGTTCTGTTTCATCCGCATGAAGGACATCATAGGATACTAGTATTTCTTGCATCCTTTTAAACAAAGGAGTTAGCCACTGTTTGGATACCCGAATGATCCAGTTGGACATATTCTGACGATTAATAGGCAAACCTCGACGCTTATATTCCTGTTCCTGACGGTACAGAGGTGTCGCATCCACATATTTCTTCGTCATGATATCAGCTAATAAAGAAGGTGATGCAATACTTCCTTTGATGACAGGGTTAGGTGCATCTGCCTTGATCATTGGGACGGTGGTATCTACTTTCTCGCATGTACGGCAAGAATAGATCATGCGATGGATTTCCTTTACTATAACTTTTGCTGGGATAACCTCTAATTCCTTACGGATTTCAGGGCGTACTTCATGAAGTGGATTTGAACATTTTGGGCAGACTTGTTCCTCTTTAGAAAGTTTATATTCCACAATTTTTTTTGGAAGCTTTAAAAGATCTCTTTCTCGTTTGCCTTTTTTCTTTCTAGGTTTCGTGTTGAGTGGGTCAACATGAACATCATCTTCAAGCTGAGGTTCAACGTTAATTGGCTGATGCTCTGTTTCTGCTTCGTTGAAAATAGGCAAAGAAAGTTGATGATCATCAATATTTTTTTCACTAGATTTGCCGAATAATTTCTGTCTACTAAGCCTGAATTGTTCTTGATACCATTGCAATTGAATTTCTGTTTGCTCCTTTTCAATACTGAGTTTTATGTAGGCTTCTTCCAGTTCTTTTCGGCTATATTTAGTTAAATCGATGGTTTTTTCACTTGTTGTTTTCATAGTTTCATTATACGTCTTTTTGCCAAAATAAGAAAGTTAAAGCAGCGGAATAATCCAATATTTATGCGAGTTTAAGACACTTTTTGTACAGTGGGACACCTCCTTTTTCTTACAGAAAAAACTATTAAAATATTAGATGATTTTCCGTTGTTTGACCGCCCGAAGGGCGCCCTTTTGGTGGATATCTAGTCCATCTAAGATCCATCGGAGTTCACGTTCAGTAACATGTATGACTTTGTCATCTGGACTGTCTGGCCATTTGAAACGTCCTCTTTCCAGTCGTCGGTAGTAAAGCCAGAATCCATTATGTTCCCAGTAAAGTATTTTAATTTTATCTCGCTTGGCATTGCAGAAAACAAAAATGGCATCAGAGAAGGGGTCTAACTTAAAGCTCATCTGAACGAGAACAGCAAGCCCATCAATAGATTTACGCATATCTGTACTTCCGCAAGCCAAGTAAACATTAGATGTCTGCTTTAGATTTAACATATGGAAAGTAAGGAATAAACAACTTCTGCAAAAAGTTCCTTATTGAATCCTTCGGATACTGTGATCTCAGCATGACCGATCTTAACCGAAATGGATCTCGATGAACTCTCAATAGGGGAAGAATGTAATGGAACCCATTGAATCGTTTGTTCATTCTTATTTAATTTTTGTCGTTTTTTAATCTGCCAACGTAATTGATGTGGTTTAAAACCATGAATTTCACACCATTTTATAACACTTAATCCACTGTTTCTGTATTTTTCAATAAGTTCATCCCACTCTTGGAAACTCAATTTTGTGGGAGTATCTGACATAAAAAACACCTCCTAGCGCTATTATGGCAAACAATAATAAACGTTAGAAGGTGTGGACAGTTTGACGCTTACTTCTCAAACTTCTCTCTTACTAAGGGATCGCTATTCTTCGAATCCTAGAGGCAGAAAGCTTCGAGATCCAGCAAATATGCTACGAAGTTTACTACTTATGCATAAAATTACGTATCACAAGTGTTGATCAATGGGTTTACACCATGCGAACCGTTCCTGTATATGCAATACTGAGTGGTTTTCACCCAGATTCAACACCGGTGTGGGTACTTATTATGACTTTTTTAAACGTCTTTGGTTAAACGAATCCCCGCATCTCACTAATTGAGTTAAAAGAAAGATTAAAAAGCCAAAGAAAAAAGGCAAAAAGAATGAAAAAATGGAACCGCGAAAAGTATTTTTACGGTCGTAGTTTAAATATAATCAGTGAATCAGATAGTTCATACGACTTACCTATATACCCAAGACTTTATCATGCTAGTAAACATGACTCTGTCACATTCATTAGCATACTACATGAATTATTTCACTGGTATCCTGATTGGAAAATTGGGGAATGCATTTTGGATTCCGCCCACGATGCACTCCCTATATATAAACTGCTAGAACAATATGATATTTCCGCATCATAGACCTTAATCCAAGACGTTCTAAGCAGTTCCATACAATGAAATGGATATTAATTTAGAAGGAGTCCCTATTTGCCGAATTGGTCGAAAAATGATCGATTGGGGGGGGTAAAAACGTTATCGTCGCAAATGGAGATGTCCAGCAAAAGTAGGAAACTGGGGATGCTCAAATCCTTGTTCTTCTTCCGATTACGGAAGAACATTTTATACATTAACGAAGGATAACCCTCGCCTTTTTCCCCGTGTCAAACGAGATAGTAAAGAATGGAGGATGAGGTATGCTCTTCGTACAGGGATCGAACGTTGTAATAAACGTCAAAAAATTGATTATAAACTTGAAGAGTCAAAAGGGCTAAGTTCACGCCATTGGACCATTCGAAAATCAATGGATAGGTTCTTTATTAGCCACCTAGTCAGTTCCAAGAAATAATGTTTTTAAAATCACTCTTGTTGTGGTTTATTCATTGGCTGCCCTTGGTGAACATACTGAAATTAGGAAAGTTCCATTTCAGGAAGGGGTTAAATACATTGAAGAGAAAAAAAACAGATGTATTCTTTGTTACATTAAATAAATCGGAAAAAGATTATTTAGAAACTATCATGTATGAAGATTATGCAATAAGTGAACAATTATTTTATTGGCAATCTCAAAGTAAAACTTCAATAGAATCCCCGACAGGTCAAAGATACATTAACCATCAAAAAACTGGCAACACAATACTACTATTTGTAAGGGAAAATAAAAGAGAAAATGGGAAGACAAGTCCATACTACTTCCTTGGTAAGGCAAATTACGTTGAGCATCAAGGATCAAAGCCAATCAATATCATCTGGCATTTAGAAGAAAAGATACCACAAACGATTCTGAGAGAGACGAATATGCGGGCGGTGGTGGAGTGAGTGGAGTCCCTCATTTATATTGTTCAAGTTGTCAAGCAGGGAAAAACAATCCAATAGCGAATAAAATGTAATAACAGAAGAATAAGGAGGGTGATTGTATGCAAACACGAGTGATTATTTTTTTAATCTTTACCTTTATCGTTGTTATTTTTTCAGTTATGAACATTCAACCTGTTGTCATTGATTTTTATTTTGCAAAAGCAAATGTTCCTTTAATTCTGGTGATTATTTTTTCAATTTTTATAGGAGCATTGCTAATGTATATACTATCTTCGATGAAATATCTCAAAACGACAAGAAAAGTAAAAATGTTAGAAAAGGAAAACGACCGATTGCAACAAGAGCTACAGGAAACGAAAAAACAAATGGAGGTAGAAACGCCTCAAAACCAACCATCCTTAGATTAAATGTAAAATGTACAAACATCCCTCTAGAAAATTAAGGGGTGTTTTTTTATTTTGGTTTGATATACTAAAACTATGAAAAATACCTGAAAATGAGAGGAAATCTATGAATGACCAACTATTAAAAGCAATTTCAGAGGTTACCTATTTGACGACTGAAAATGCATGGCGTTATCGTTCTATTTTACGCTATTTTTATCAACAACATGAGCGGTTACGCCATTATCTTTTTCCAGAGGAAATCTATGAATATTTGCAACAAAGTCCCCATTTTCAAGAATATACAGAAGAACAATTGCAAAATGATTTAAACCAATTGGTTCAATGGAAAAACCTCATTCCTCGGCAGGAAACAGGAAGAGTATCGAGCATTGAAGATTTCAAGAAAAAAAAGTTTCGTTATCAGGCAACTCCTTATACGATCGAAATTGAGCGAATGGTACAAGGATTAGAAAAATTGGGAGACTCTTTTGGAGGTTCTTTAGAAAGAACCTTGTTTGATCGCTTACTTGAATTCTTATTTCAACTAACGGCTTATCACAAACATCCCTTTCATGAAGGTAAACGGGAATATGAAGCGGACAAGCTCTCTAATGAGGAATTATATCGTATGTGGGAAGATCTATTTGATCAATTTCGAAAAATGGCGGAAAATGCCACGGACTATATTGCTTATCTTAAAAGCGAAAAAGTAGAAGAAGTGATGATGACTGAGGCTTTTTTAGCTTTTAAAGATTCGTTAACCGAATATTTACGGAATTTTATGACTGCTTTGCAACGATCCTCATTAAAAATTGAAGCGGTTTTAAATGACACTTCAAATACGTTTATTCAACGAGTCGCGAAACGTTTGGTAACTTATCAATTATTGATACCACGTTTAACGGACCTTCCCAAAGAAGAGCAACTTGTTCAACAATTTATCGATCAATGGGAAAGTTTGAAGAAATGGTTTCTGGGAGGAACAAGCCACGAAAGTGAACTTTCTTTTTTACAGAATGAGACCAATGAAACGATTCGACGAATGACACGATTTGCACAGCGGTTAGGTGAAAGGAGCCAAAATTTCCGGAGCAAGCGAAAGGATTACCTTCATTTGGCGAAATGGTTTAGTGAGATGCAAGACATTCAAGATGCGCATAAACTTTCTTCCGTAGTATTTGGTGTTTTTCACACGAGACACTTTCAAACAGATGGTATTGAAACGGAAGATATTTATTCAGAAATATGGGATCAACCGCCAACGATATTTACCTTAAAACCAAGGATTAGAAATTACAAGGAAAAAACAAGGCCTGGAGCTATCGTAAGTAAGGAACAAGAGAAGAAAGAGACACTTAAACAATATATGTTGGAAAAAGAAGCCGAACAGAAGATGTTAGAGCAAATCATCGAGCAAAAGCAAATTGTAATCAGCCAACTGAAGAGGGTTGATCCCTATGTAAGAAAAACAATTTTGAACTGGATCGGAAAAGCAATGGGGAATAAAGAGCAGATTGGGAAAACGGAGACAGGCAGACGTTTTAAATTATTCCAATTGGATGATTCAATGATTCAGCTTGAATCGGAAGATGGAGTTTTAACAATGCCAAATTATGTTTTTTATTTCATCGATTAGGTGAGGAAAATGGAGAAACAAAAACAGCAGTTTGATGAAGTGGCGCATGAAGCCATGGAAATATTGTTTGAGCAATTTTGGGTTTTACGTGAGAGTGAACCAGAAAAATATCAGCTGATCAGGGAAAGAGAAAATGCTTTACGCAGTTATTTTCTCGAAAAATTCGGCTATCGTTTAATCGTTCACAGGCATTTTGCGAAGTTGGAAAAAGTTCCAATTGAACCAGAACCGTGGATGGGAATTCAAGCATTTACTCATTCCCGTGATTATGCCATTTTTTCTTGTGTGTTAGCATTCTTAGAAGGGAAAACGATCGATGAACAATTTTTACTAACAGAGATTGTAGAAGATCTGCAAGGGATTTATCCAGGAGAAGATGGTTTAGACTGGACCAATTACGAACATCGCAAATCTTTAGTTCGTGTGTTGCGCTTCGCTCAGGAAATTGGGATTGTAAAAGTGGTAGATGGGGATATTGAGGGTTTTTCACAAACGGAAAACCATGAAGTACTTTATGAAGTACCACTGGTCTCCCGATATTTTATGCGTTCTTATCCAAAGGATCTATTTCAATTTGCGTCGATAGATGAGATTTTAAAAGTAGAATGGATGAAGGAAGAAGAGAATACAGGAGCGACAAGAAGACATCGAATCTATCGAAAACTATTTTTATCCCCGGTGATGTATAGTGAAGGTGTGCAGGATCCTGACTTTTTGTATCTGCGCAATTATCGAAATCGTTTGCGAGAAGATATTGAAAAACATACTCCTTTTCAATTTGAATTGTACAAAAATACAGCGATGATAACCTTGCCTGAAAGAAGGGCACGCTTTACTCTCTTCCCAGATAATAAGGGAATTATGGATATTGCTTTACAATTTGCAAGTATTGTTAGAGAACAGCAAAGAACGGAAGATATCCCATATCAGTGGAATGGGACGTTACTTTTAACTTGGCTCGATTTTGAAAGGTGGGTAGGACTTTGTAAAGAACAGTTTGGCTACGGATGGAGCAAGGAACATCGCGAAGCTACTGTTAAAGATACGGCATCTGAATTGTTTCGACTACTCGAAGATTGGAAACTAGCTAGAAGAGAACAAGACACTGGAGCAGTTATTCTTTATCCTGCATTGGTGCGAATGATTGGCCGTTATCCTGATGATTTTCTAAAAAATAATGAGGTGGGAGAAAGTGAAAAAGAATAAATGGCAACTTCATCGGGCAGGTTTGCTTAACTTTTGGTATTACGATGAGGAAGAGTTTCACTTCGCAGGTGGACGGTTACTTTTAAGAGGAAGTAATGGTTCAGGAAAGTCGGTGACGATGCAAAGTTTCTTACCTGTACTATTAGATGGGAAAAAGAGCCCAGATCGCTTAGATCCTTTTGGTTCAAAGGCCAGGAGAATGGAAGATTATCTTCTCGGTGAAAAAGGAGTCGTCGATCGAGATGAACGAACAGGTTATTTGTATCTCGAATACAAGCGTCAGTATACAGAACAGTATTTAACAACAGGAATCGGTCTTAGGGCAAAAAGACATAGTAATATGGATTTCTGGGGATTTGTCATCTATGATAACCGGCGAATTGGGCATGATTTATCTCTATACAAAATAGAAGCAGGTGAAAAAATTCCACTTACGAGAAGAGAATTGGAACACCGACTTGAAAATGGGGGGAAAGTCGTTCGTACTCAGAAAGAGTATATGGAATTGGTAAATAAGTATATCTTTGGTTTTGATTCATTAGAAGCGTTTGATGAACTCATCAAGTTATTAATTCAATTGCGTAGTCCCAAATTATCCAAGGAATTCAAGCCGACGGTGATCTATGACATTCTTAATGAATCTCTACCTGCTTTATCCGACGAGGAGTTACGTCCTTTATCGGATACGATTGAAAATATGGACCAAACTAAGCAGCAATTAGAACAACTGATTCGTGATCAAAAATCGTTAAGAAGATTATGTAGGGAATATGATCAATATAACCGTTTTGTTCTTGCAGAAAAGGCAGATGGTGTTATAAAGGCTTATCGTGAGAGGAACAATGTCCGAAAAAAGAAACAAGAATTACAGCGAAACTTGCATCAGTTAAAAGAAGAGCTTGATGCAAAATCTCGACAATTGGATACTCTTGAACGAGAAGAAGATGTTCTAAAAGAAGAAGAAAAACAATTAAGGGACCATGATGTTTTTAAAGCAGAAGAGGAAAAACATAAATTCATCCAGCTTCAGCAACAAGCAAAAGTAAAGTGGGAACAAAAGGAATATTTTTTAGAAGAAAAAAAGCGCAAAGAAAGAGATTTACAAGATAAGGTTTTGAATGAAAAGGAAAGAGAAGAAAAAGCAGAACGAATCATACAAGAGTTGTTAGAGGAATTAGATTTTTTAGCAGAAGAAGCAGCCTTTTTTAATCATCAGATTGGCGCACCTGAATTTAAGCGAAATTATAAGACGAGCTATCATTTTGATCTTTGGAAAAAAGAAGTTCAAGATTACCAACAAAAAATTGATGAGATTCTAAAAGTGTTAAGAGAACAAACTAAAGTAAAAGAACGATATCAAGAATTGGAAAAAGAACTAGGGGAAATCAACAAAAAGCTAGATCAAATGCGAAATAACGAACGAAAATGGGAACAATTTTTTGAAGAGGAGAGGGAACGTTATTTAGCAATTTTTCATTCTTGGCGAAACCAAAACAGGCGCTTATTTCTTGGAGATGAGGAGATTCAACTAGTAGCTGCGAGAATTGGCCAAATCTATGAAGAATTTCAATTGGAGGATATTAAAACGCCTGTACGCAATCGATATAACGAAATCTATCAAAATATTCAAAAAGAGATGATTAAAAGTCAGCAGCAACTCGAAGAGAAGCAAATGGAAATTGAACAGAAAAAAGTAGAATTAAAAGAATGGAGAGAAAAGATAGATCCAGAGCCAGAAAGGCACCCCGATACAATAGAAGCTAGAAATACATTGGAAAAACAAAATATACCTTACCTTCCCTTTTTCTCTGCCGTAGAGTTTCGTAAAGAAGTCTCACAAGAACAACGTGAACGAATTGAAGCTGCGATTACGGAGATGGGGCTTCTTGATGCGTTGATCATACCTGAAAAATATTCAGTAAATGTACTTCATGATCGGGTGATAAGAGTCAATCCTCAATTTTTTGGCTATACCTTAGCAGATCTGCTTGATCCTACACCTGTGGAAGGGATTGATGTAACAGCGGAGGATATTGATCTTGTATTGAGAAGCATCGTCATTGCTGAAAAAGCTGATCATTACGTTTCGATCACTGAAGATGGTCGCTATCAAATAGGGCTTCTTGAAGGACACGCTATGAAAAGAGGACAAGCAATCTATATTGGCAAAGAATCACGTAAACAATACCGACTACAGATGATTGTCCAAATTGAAGAAGAAATCGTCACATTAGAAGAAAAGAGGAATCAGTTTAAACAACAACTTGAACAATGGAAGACACAACTTGCAGAATTAGAGACGGAGTTTCTTGCTTTTCCAAGTGATAAAGAATTAAAAGCAATTTATTACGAATTAGAAGATAGCCGCCGAGAGCTAAAATTTCTTCAAGAAGAAGCTAGACGAAAGAATGAGCGGGTAAAACGAGAGTTGGATCAATTACAGCTGATCAAAAACCAAATTCGACAACTAACAGAGGGATTAACTTTGCCTACTCAGGACGATGCATATGAATCAGCAAGAAAGGCATTACTAGATTATCAACAGCAACTTCGTGATTTAGAAAGTGTATATAAGGATTATCAGCATAGTAAACAAAGCAGGTTTCAATATCAACAAAATCTAGATGAGATTAAGTTTGATGTTGATGAGTTAAAAGGAGAAATCAATCAAATTGAAGGAGAAATAGAAAGATATAACCTTCACTTACAACAAATTGAACAACGTTTGCAGGAATTAGGTGCAGAAGAAATACGCCAAAAGATTGAAGAGACCGTTCGACGTTTAGAACAAATTCCAGATCAGATCAAACAACTGATTGCTAAAAGACAAGATCTTTTTCATCAGATTGAGAATACAGAGAAAGAAATAAGTAAAAACAATTTAGAAATTGAATTCTTCGAACAACTCGTCCAAAAATGGTTAGCGGTTTTTACGGAAGATGATCGTTTGCAACTTGTTGATCAAATTGAGGATCCTTCAGTGTGGTCAGATGAAGAACAAATTGTAAATCGAGCCAATATGGTGCTTCATCATTTCGGTAACCTCATTCAAACCCTAGATCGAGAAAAAGTAAATGGTCGTTTAACCAACGCTTATTATATGGAACAAGGTGTTTTAGTAGAATATCGTTTAACTCAGGATACAATTTTTGAGATCAAAGAGGAATTAGAAATAGATGATGAAAACTTACATATGAAATGGGAGCAATTAAAGCAGAAAGCTAGACGAATCCAACTGCTGATGGAATATAACGGCAATCGAGTCAGTCCATATTATGTTTTAGAGCAAATTGAAAAAGACATCGAACTACAAAAGATGATCCTAAGTGAAAAAGACCGTGAACTATATGAAGAAATTATTTTAAATAGCGTAGGGAGAATCATTCGTGCAAGGATTAATCGCGCGGAACAATGGGTAGAGAAGATTAACCAATTAATGGCTGAACGGGACACATCTAGTGGCTTAACGTTTTCTATTCGCTGGAAGCCAAAGACTGCGGATGTGGAAGAGGAGATGGATACCAAGGATCTTGTTGACCTTCTTCGTCTTGATCCTAGACTATTAAAAGAAGAGGATCTGAATCGAATCACGAGACATTTTCAGTCTAAAATTACTCGGGCCAAAGAGGTGTTAGAGGATAAGGGGTATGGGGAAACCTTACATCAAATGATCAAAGAGATGTTAGATTACCGTAAGTGGTTTTCCTTCACTTTATATTATAAAAGAGAAGGTGAACCAAAAAGGGAATTAACCAATAATGTCTTCTATACCTTTAGTGGCGGTGAAAAAGCAATGGCAATGTATATTCCATTATTTTCAGCTGCTTATTCACGCTATCTTGAGTCTCGTGAGGATGCACCATATATCATTTCCTTAGATGAAGCCTTTGCGGGTGTGGATGAGAACAACATTCGAGATATGTTTGATCTCGTAGAAAAACTAGGCTTCAATTATATCTTCAACTCGCAAGCCTTATGGGGAGATTATGATACGGTATCCCAGTTATCCATATGTGAATTAGTAAGACCAAAGAATGCATCTTTTGTTACAGTTGTTCGATATTATTGGGATGGCAAAGCAATGCATTTATTTAAAGAGGAGAATTATAAATATGAGTCAGTTTATTGATAAAATTAACGAAGCAATTGAATATTTCAAGCATGAAAAAGTGTTTCAAAAACTCTTTCATTTATTCATAAAAAAATATAAAAGTCTTGGAAGAATTGGGGGAAAGGTGACCTTAGATGATCTAACGGTTAGGGAAAAAGAGGTGCTTTCCTCTTTTTTTCGTAAGGACTTTACCAATGAAACAACTGTTTCTATTTCTTTTTCCCAATTTAAAAAAGCTCTTGATGCGACAAAATTTACTGGGATTGATCTCAAAGATTTATTAGATGGCTACGCCGGTCAGATATTGATTTCACAAGCAGAAGAAAAAGAACAATATGAGCGACAAAAAGCGAAGTTTTTTGAAGAATTTGCTCGTCGTTACACCAATCTATATGCACAAGGTTGGATTAAACATATTCAAGAAAAGGGAAGTGGAGTAAGAGGAGTTCATCTAGCGTATGATAAAGATCCCGATCGATTAAAACAGCAGTTAAGCAACGTTTTACAAGCGATTTCAAAGCTTCCACTTCTGTCACATGGTGATTTTATAAGGGAAAAGGAATATGTTCGTCTTCCTGTATTTGCTTATCAAATAACTAAGAATCCCCATGGATTTGATCTAGATTCAGATCAAGGGCGTTTACTTATTTCGGCTTTACAATGGGTTCGAACCGTTGTAGATCAGGGATATGAAATCGTAAATTCACTAACGATTGAAGATGTGAATGATTTATTGCAATATTTTGGGATCATCCGTGATGACATTTTGAATTTTGTTACTTGTACTGGAATTATTGGTTATGATAAAGATGGTAAGCCATCACCATTTTGGCTAGAAGCATATAAAGAGCAGATTGTACTGAACGTCCCTTTAAGAGAACTAGTGAAACTATATTCCTTTTTACCAGGTAGTGTCGTTCAATCAAGCAGAACAAATGTTGTTTTTGTCGTTGAGAATTCGGGAGTCTTTTCAGCGATCATCGATCAATTACAATTAAAAGAGAGTGCGCCGATCATTTGTACTCATGGCCAATTCAAACTAGCTACTTTAATCTTACTTGATCACTTAGTACAAAATAGAACGAAAATTTATTATTCAGGTGATTATGATCCAGAAGGTTTACAAATGGCACAAAGGCTTAAGGTACGTTACCCTGAACATGTACAACTATGGCGATTTGAAATAGAAGAATATCTTGAAGCAATATCTAATATCGAATTATCGGATGCACGGCTAAAGAAACTGAATACGATTACTTTGGATGAATTACTGCCATTGAAAAAACAGATTGCCATGAAACGGAAAGCCGGTTATCAGGAAAAATTGATACCAAAATTAATGGAAGATATTCAAAAGATCATGTGTAATGAATAAGCAATTTGAACAAATGAAAAACCTGTTCAAAAGGGGAAAAGAATAATGAGTGAAACCATTCGAGATTATCAACAAAAAGTAGATAAAACGGTACGAGAATTAGGAGGATATTGGCGACCACTTTCAGGGTTGGCTAGAGTTATTGAAGAATTAGGTGAGTTAAGTGAGCTCATAATGACATCGGAGAGTGATAGAGAAGAATTAGGTGGTGAGCTTGCGGATTTATTTATCATTACCGCTTCAGTAGGGAATCAGTATTGTACGGATCTGAATGAAGAATTATCATTAATGGGGTATCCAATTCATATCGATGAACTGTATCATGGTATTTCATTAATAAATAATAAAAAAGAAGGTCTAATGAAACTTATAATAAGGGCTGGACAGATTGCTAGAATTCTCAATCATTATGAGGGAGATAAGAAAAAGAAACCGACAGAGAAGAAACGAAGATTGGGTGAAGAGATTGCTAAATTTAACATTGATTTGATTGCACTGGCAAATCTCAATAATATCCCGCTTTTCACCTATGTAGATCAAATATTAGATCGTGATGTTGTGCGAGATAAGAATCGGTTTGACATCACTCACGATCCAACGACTGAACCTTCCCTCGATCATTTTCGTGAACTGACGAAAGGAACACCTTATGAATCGTTGAAGAAGGTTTGGGGTTCCTATGAATGGGATGAATCACTCTCATTAGAAAAGAACTTACAAAATACGCTTCCTACCTTTCAGCGTTTTGGGAAAGTAGGAGAAAATGAAGGACTTGAGGCGCTAGTTCTAGAAATTGTAGGAGAGGAATTTATCTCTGATGAAGAAAATCGCAATAAAACGATTCAAAGGGTGTTGCAGTTCTTCCATCGATATGATCCATATATTGGACAAGAACCAGATGTAAATGATCTAGGTCTACATGAGTTAACTTTTCGTTTTCATTATTATGGACTAGAGTTTGAATGGATTCCAATGGTAGATCAGCAGACACTGTTTATCTTGTTCATCCCGCAATATCACTAAGGAACCAGCTGAATTGCAGCTGGTGCTTTTCTTAAAGGTACAATCAGTATTAAAATGCTTCCTTTTTTCACCCAAATAACGTGCTATAATGTATAATTATTAGATTGATTTGAAGTAGAAGGAGATCGGTTATGTTAGAAGAAGATAAAAAGATTGCAATAGATAGTAAAGGGATAGGTGTTTTGTATGGAATATTGGCATATACAGCTTGGGGGTTACTCCCTTTGTATTGGAAATTATTAAAACAAATCACAGCTTTTGAAATTCTTGCCCATCGAATTGTTTGGTCCTTTGTCTTTGTCGTGGTACTTGTATTGATTTCTAGCAATTGGATCATGATTAAAAAAGTCATACATGATCGTAAAAAAATATTGTTCATCACGATAAATGCTTTTACCATTACCCTTAATTGGGGAACTTATATTTGGGCAGTCAATGCAGGTCATGTACTTGAAACCAGTTTGGGTTATTATATTAACCCCTTAGTTACGGTATTATTGGGCATGGTCTTTTTAAAGGAGAAATTAAATAATGGTCAAAAAATTGCCTTAGGATTAGCTTTTATCGGGGTAATGTTAATGACCATTCACTATGGGAAAACGCCATGGATCGCCTTAATCCTAGCTTCTAGTTTTGGTTTTTATGGCCTGATTAAAAAAATAGTACATGTAGACTCTGTCACAGGTTTAACACTAGAGACAGCGATTATTCTTCCTTTTGCGTTAGGATTTATTTTATTCAAACAATGGAATGGATTAGGTGCATTGGGGAATTTATCAGTCTTCACGACAATTCTTTTATTATTATCAGGAGTTGCGACAGCAATACCTCTTTTATGGTTTGCTAAAAGTGCAGAAAGGATCGAATTATCCACTCTTGGTTTTTTACAATATATTTCACCAACCATTACTCTTCTTTTAGGTATCTTTATTTTTCATGAACAGTTCTCAAGAGCACATCTCATTGGCTTTGGCTTTATTTGGGCAGCACTAGTGATTTATTCTTTTTCAAAAACAAGTTTCAAAAAAGCTCAGCCGATGATCATCAATACAAAAGTATAATTCGGGATTGAAGAACCTTTGCAAAAGGGTTCTTTTTTTGTGACGCGCATACGGGTATAAAGTCTTTAACTTATCTTAATGTACCCTTCTACCCAACGGTACATACGATGGTAGAATTATTTTAACTGTTTCGCTACTTCCTTCATTACATCAATAAATGCAAGGGCTGCTTTTGAGAGATAGCGGCCTTTTTTATATCCGATTACAAGAGTACGAGTAGGTGGGTCATTTCCAATTTGAAGATAAACAGGTGCTAATCCCTGAGAAAGGTTAGATCTCGCAACCATCTTTGGCACGAAGGAAACCCCCATTCCCGTAGAAACTAGGGATTGTATGGTCTCAATATTTGTACTTTCAAAAACTACGTTTGGTTGAAATCCTGCTTGTTGACAGAGTTGTTCAGCAATTTGACGGAAGCCTTGCCCTTTTTTTAATAGAATAAAAGAATCGTTTTGAAAATCTACTAGATTGACTTGTTTTTGTTTTGCTAACGGATGGGAAGGAGGAACAGCAAGTAGTATCTCTTCTTCTAGAAGAGGAATTCCTTCTACCCCAGGGGCTAGAATTGGCAGAGATAATAAACTAATATCAGTGTGGCCTTTAGCAGTTAATGATTCAAGGTTAGAAGTTGTTTCTTCGATTAATACTAGCTCAATCCCCGGATATTGCTTTTGAAAAAGTGGTAAGGCTAATGGCAAAAGATGGGAACCGGTAATGGGTAGGCTTCCAATGATCAGCTGTCCTTTTTTCATCTCTGCCACATCGATCATTTCCTTTTTCAATTGTTCCACATGATCTAGTATTTTTGCAGCTTGATCAATAAAACGTCTCCCTGCATAGGTAAGTTCAATATCCCCTGGTCTTCTTTCAAATAACTGAATTCCTACTTCCTGCTCTAATTTCTTGATCTGTTGGCTTAATGATGGTTGAGCAATATGCAGCTTCTCTGCCGCTTTGGAGAAATTTTTTTCTTGGGCTAGAACCAATGCATATTCAAGCACTCGTAGTTCCATGTGAACACCTCATTATAGGTAAAACCTATAGTATTTATAGATATTATATCTTAGACCTAATGAATTGAACATGTTAAAAATAGAGTAAAAAGTTTGAAAATTGGAAAGGAGATTTACGGATGAGACCTCGTACCATGTTTGAAAAGATTTGGGATCGACATATTGTTCACCAAGAGGATGGGAAACCAAGCCTTCTTTACATTGACCTTCATCTTGTCCATGAAGTCACTTCACCTCAAGCATTTGAAGGATTACGGTTGGCTGGTAGGAAAGTAAGAAGACCTGATTTAACCTTTGCCACGATGGACCATAATGTTCCAACAAAGGATCGTTTCAATATAACAGACCCGATTGCCAAGCAACAAATCGATACATTAATCAAGAATTGTAAAGAATTCGGTGTCCCCTTAGCAGATATGCATAGTCCGGATCAAGGGATTGTTCATATTATTGGTCCTGAGCTTGGGTTAACCCTTCCAGGTAAAACGATTGTTTGTGGTGATAGTCATACATCGACACATGGAGCCTTTGGAGCGCTAGCTTTTGGAATTGGAACAAGTGAGGTTGAACATGTTTTGGCAACGCAATGTCTCCAACAATCGAAACCAAAAACTTTAGAAGTTCGGGTTAATGGAGAAATGCCTGAAGGTACAACAGCAAAAGATCTTATTCTTGCAATTATTGCAAAATATGGAACGGATTTTGCGACAGGATATGTGATTGAATATACCGGAGAAGCGATTCGTAAAATGAATATGGAAGAACGGATGACAATATGTAATATGTCGATTGAAGCAGGAGCTAGAGCAGGAATGATCGCTCCAGATGAGACTACGTTTCAATATTTAGAAGGTCGCCGTTATGCACCTAAAGGGGAAGACTGGGTAAAAGCGGTAGAAGAATGGAAACAATTAGTAACAGATCCAGGCGCTGTATATGATAGAGTAGTGGAAATTGATGCAAGAGAGATTCTACCTCAAGTGACATGGGGAACAAGTCCTGGAATGGGAACAGACATTACAAAATCGGTACCCAATCCAGCAGATTTTAAAACAGTGAATGAACAGAAAGCGGCAGAGGCGGCATTAAAATATATGGGACTAACTCCAGGAACACCAATGAATGAAGTGAAAATTGATAAGGTGTTTATTGGTTCGTGTACGAATGGAAGATTGGAAGACCTTCGTGCTGCAGCAAAAGTGGTTAAAGGGTATAAAGTGGCCCCGCATGTTCACGCCATTGTCGTTCCTGGATCACAAGAGGTAAAAAAACAAGCTGAAAAAGAGGGATTGGATAAAATTTTCATCGAGGCTGGGCTTGAATGGAGAGAGCCTGGATGCAGTATGTGTTTAGCGATGAATCCCGATGTTTTGCAACCTTATGAACGCTGTGCTTCTACTTCAAATCGGAACTTTGAAGGACGTCAAGGAAGAGATGGGAGAACCCATTTAGTAAGTCCAGCAATGGCAGCTGCAGCAGCGATTAAAGGGCACTTTACCGATATTCGTGAATGGAAATATCAATAGGGGAGGAGAAGTTTTATGAAACCTTTTCATCGATTAACCAGTATAGTTGCACCTCTAGATCGAGTGAATGTGGATACAGACGCCATCATTCCGAAACAATTTTTGAAACGAATTGAACGTTCTGGGTTTGGACAGTTTCTTTTTTACGAATGGAGATTTGATCATCAAGGTAGTCCCAAACCTGAGTTTGAATTGAATCAGGAGAGGTATCAAGGGGCAAACATTCTTGTTGCAAGGGCCAATTTTGGTTGTGGTTCTTCAAGGGAACATGCGCCATGGGCATTACTTGACTATGGGTTTCAAGTCATTATTGCACCATCGTTTGCCGATATTTTTTATAACAACTGTTTTAAAAACGGCATTTTACCCATTCGCTTAACAGAAGAAGAAGTGGATCAGATTTTTCAACGTGTCAGAGAAAAAGAAGGATACCAATTGACGGTTGATCTTAAGGAACAAACGATTCAAGATGATGAAGGTTTACAATTCACCTTTGAAGTGGATCCTTATCGCAAATACTTACTACTTCATGGCCTTGATGATATTGGGATCACCCTTGAACATGAAGAAAAGATAAAAGCATATGAAGAAAAATTGCCATCATATTACAAGATTTCTTATTAGTAAAAGAATTTATTCATATTGCATTGTGAGGAGTGATTAAACTGAATACACTAGCTAAATTGAGTTCATTTGTAGGAAGAACGTTTGCTGTATGGGTGTTATTTTTTGCTGTCTTAGCTTACTTCTTTCCATCTTCATTTGTCTGGTTAGGAAAATACATTGTACCTTTATTAGGGATTATTATGTTTGGAATGGGTTTAACTCTTTCAGCGGCTGATTTTAAAGAGGTTTTTCGTCGACCAAAAGATGTTGTGATTGGGGTATTAGGACAGTTTTTGATCATGCCGGCCATTGCATTTGGTTTAGCGAAAGGGTTAGCGTTGCCACCTGAAGTAGCGGTAGGTGTTATTTTGGTAGGAAGTGCACCTGGAGGAACAGCGTCTAATGTCATGACCTTTTTAGCAAAAGGTGATCTAGCTTTATCGGTTGCCATTACTTCTGTTACCACATTATTAGCACCAATTGTTACTCCTTTTCTTATCTATATCTTGGCTAGTCAATGGGTACCAGTAAATGGAGGAGCACTATTTTGGTCAATTGTGAAAATCGTGATCATTCCAATAGTATTGGGACTTATTATAAAAACGGTATTTAAAAAACAGGCTGAAGCTGGTACTCAAGTTCTTCCTTTGATTTCGGTTATCGCCATTGTTGCCATTGTAATGGGAGTTGTTGCAGGAAGTCAACAAAAGATTGCAGAAACAGGCTTTCTTCTTTTTACTGTCGTGATTTTACATAATATTTTGGGACTCTTATTAGGTTATCTTTTTGCTAAATTATTTAAATTGGACTTAGCAAAAAGAAAAGCCTTATCTATTGAAGTAGGTATGCAAAACTCCGGTTTAAGCGCTGCTCTTGCCGCAGCACATTTCTCACCTTTGTCTGCCGTACCTAGTGCCATTTTTAGCGTTTGGCATAATATCTCTGGTCCAATTGCTGCTACGATTTTTCGTCGAATGGGTAACTCGAATTCAGAGGAATATGATATAAAGGTTAATGATAAAAACGTAAAAGCTTAAGGCTCATATTTATAGAGGGGAAACCCTTTTTTTTTTAGCTTTTGGCATGTATGCTTCTAAAAGCATATCTTTTGGGCGTTAGAACATACAAGCCTATATTTTTGTTAAAAAAAGATTTTACATTATTATTATTTTTTAAATTTTAAAATTATTGACGGAGGAGGAGTTTTAGACTAGTATTATTTTATCATAACTTCAATATCTGACATACAATATTATGATAACTTACATAAAAAAGAAAAATGTTGAAAAGTATTAGGGAGGAATATCGGGACAGAATGAGAAAAATGCATGAATATGCCACATAAGATAATAATTATTCAAAATGGGGTGATAAAATGGAAAATGTTCAACAATTAAGAATGAAAATTAGAGCTAATGAATTTACAAAACCTACGACAGGTTATGGGATGGATCGATTACAAGCAAACGTAGTCATTCTACCGAAAAAATACGCTTACGATTTTCTATTATTTTCTATCAGAAATCCCAAACCTTGCCCAATATTAGAGATTACGGATGCCGGTTCACCTTATATAAAAAAATATTCAGATGATATAATTGATATAAGAACTGACGTTCCTAAATACCGTGTATTTAAAAATGGTGAACTCGTTGATGAACCATTGGATATAAAGGATATTTGGCAAGATGATTTTGTAACCTTTCTTCTAGGATGCAGTTTCACTTTTGAAAATGAATTAATAAATAACGGAATACCCTTAAAACACATCAACCAAGAGAAAAACGTGGCGATGTATATTACGAATATTGAGACTGAACCAGCAGGATCTTTTAGGGGAAAGCAAGTTGTAAGTATGAGACCATTTCATTATTCTTTAATCCCTCGTGTTGTCGAAATTACTTCTAGATTTCCTAGTGCACATGGTTCCCCTATTCATATAGGAGATCCTAACCAAATTGGTATCAAAGACATCCATTCACCAGACTTTGGTGATCCCATTGACATCGCAGAAGATGAAGTGCCTGTGTTTTGGGCATGTGGTGTAACACCTCAAGTCGCTGTCTTAAATAGCAAACCAGAGATCATGATTACTCACGCTCCAGGGCATATGCTCATTACGGATTATCCAACAGCCAAACTGGCACGCTAAACCAAACACCAATTCCCTGACAATGATTTGTCAAATCCCCTTGATATTAGGCATGAAACGAATTGAACAGTTAAAAGAGGTCGCCAAATCTTTCAATGGACTTCAAACTGGCACTCAATTGGCTGAAGAAGAATTTACGATATTTACTCGTGAAGTACGAGTATTTAACCAACCGTTTAGACGAGCTCCAAAAACGATTGAGTGATATGGTTCAAACGATTCCAGGGGCTAAAGAAATGTGTGACATCAACCAATACCAGCATCCACGCCAATGGCGGAACTCAATTTAAAAAAGAAAGAATCCGGTCTACATAGAAGAAAGACGACGATTATTTCATTTTTAAAATTTGAGGAATGGAATTTATTTTCAAATACCCCTACAAACCAAATATTTAAAGAAATTCAATTTTTATCCATCAAAATCGATACCTATCATCAAACAATCATTGTGAAATTGTAAGAAAACACTAGAAATCGTGAGATGAATTTAATTTTATAGAGGGAGAGAATCAAGAATGGCAGATCATACGATGATTACAAACACAACAAAGCCACAAAAGAAAAAAGGAAAGTTAGGAATTATTCTTGGTGCAATCTTTATCATGGCAACATCTGCTATTGGGCCGGGTTTTTTAACACAGACAACAGTTTTTACGGAAAAATTTCTCGCGAATTTTGCCTTTGCGATTTTAGCTTCGATTATTGTTGATATTGGTGCGCAAGTAAATATTTGGAGGATTATTGCTGTATCAAGAAAAAGGGGTCAGGATATTGCGAATATGGTTTTCCCAGGACTTGGACATTTAGTTGCCGCATTAATCGTGTTAGGAGGTCTTACGTTTAATATCGGTAACGTTGCAGGAGCAGGCTTGGGGTTAAATGTTATTTTTGGAATTTCACCGGTTAAAGGTGCAGTCATTTCTGCAATATTAGCGATTATTGTTTTTAGTATAAAAGAATCAGGAAAAGTGATGGATTTAATCGCTCAAGTATTAGGTGGAATCATGATTATCCTTGTGGGATATGTTATGTTTACGACACACCCACCGGTTGGACAAGCCGTAGTGAAAAGTTTTTTACCAGATGATTACGGAATCTTGTTTTTACCAATAATTACATTGATTGGTGGAACGGTTGGGGGATATATTACATTTGCTGGTGGTCATCGTTTATTGGATGCGGGAATTACAGGGGAAGAGAGTATTCCTGAAGTCAATCGTGCTTCCACTCTCGGTATTATTGTCACAGGAATTATGCGTGTCTTTTTATTTCTTGCAGTACTAGGTGTCGTTACAGCGGGGCACAAGTTAGATCCAACAAATCCAGCTGCTGACGCATTTAAAATTGCTTTAGGAGATTTGGGTTATAAATTTTTTGGTATCGTTTTATGGTCTGCAGCAATCACCTCTGTAATTGGTGCGGCGTATACAAGTGTTTCTTTCTTACGTTCTTTCCATCCGTTCTTTGATAAGTTCAACAACTATATCATCATAGTGTTTATTTTGTTCTCCACACTTGTATTCACCATCGTAGGTAAACCAGTAACGTTGTTGGTTATTGCTGGCTCATTAAATGGTCTAATTCTACCGTTAACATTGGGTTCAATCCTTATTGGATCGCGGAATAAAAAAATTGTCGGGGAAACCTATAAACATCCGATGTGGATGATCCTTTTTGGCATTTTTGCGGTTGCAATAACAACTTATGCCGGTTGGGTTTCACTCCAAGGAATTGCTGACTTGTGGAAGTAATAGAGAGATATATGGTTAGGGGGAATGATGGTGAGAAATAGAGCCTCTATCTACCCTATAGGGGACAAAGCGATTACGGTAAAATTTGGAGATGAAATTTCCCCGGAAATCAATGGTAGAGTCATTGCATTTGCGCAATATTTATCTAAACAAGTCGTTGATGGCATTATCGAGTCTGTTCCAACCTATACAGATGTGACCATTTACTATAATCCTCTCATTTTGTCTTATGAGGAAATCAAAAGACGAATTCAAGGTTGGCTTAACCAAAAAATGACATACCAGATTGAAAATCAGCGTTTGATCTATCTACCAGTACTCTATGGTGGAGAATATGGTCCTGATTTAGATTATGTCGCTAATTATCACGGGATTGATCGTGAAGAGGTGATTCGAGTTCATACATCGATCGATTACCGAGTTTATATGCTAGGATTTGCTCCAGGATTTCCTTATCTAGGGGGATTACCTGAAATCTTGCATACCCCTCGATTAGAAAAACCCAGAGTTCAAATTCCGGCTGGATCGGTTGGGATAGCAGGGAAACAAACAGGGGTTTATCCTTTATCTACCCCAGGGGGATGGCAAATTATTGGCCATACCCCTGTGCCTCTTTTTGAGAAAAAAGAAGAGTCTAACCCTATTCTATTACGTGCAGGGGATTTGATCCGTTTTGTTTCCATCGATCTGATTCAATATGAACAAATCGAAGAGCAGATTAGGAAAGGAATCTATCAAGTGCAAATAGAGAGGATAGAAAGGATGAGTGGGTATGAAAATTGATATCAATAGCGACATGGGGGAGAGTTTTGGCCATTTTAAAGTAGGGAATGATCGAGAATTGATGAAGTATATCACGTCTGCAAATGTGGCCTGTGGATTTCATGCAGGAGATCCAAAGACACTTCATCAAACGATTTTGTTCGCAAAAGAAATGGGAGTCGCTGTAGGCGCACATCCAGGGTTTTATGATGTCCGTGGTTTTGGCCGAAAAGGAATAATAGTAAGTCCAGAAGAAATCTATTATGATGTTCTTTATCAATTGGGTGCAATAAAGGCATTTACAGATGTACATCAAGTACGATTACAACATGTAAAGCCACACGGTGCTCTGTATAATATGGCTCATAAAGATTTGGAACTTTCGCAAGCCATTGTGAATGCCATCTATGACTTTGATAAGAATCTGATTGTTTTTGGAATTGACGGTGGGAAATTGCTTCAGGCCGCAAAAGAGAAAGGGTTAAGAATAGCGAGAGAATTTTTTGTGGATCGAACTTATCAAAATGATGGATCCCTTACCCCAAGGACAAAGGAGAACGCTTATGTCTATGACCCTAACGAAGCAGCAGAAAGAGTGGTTCGTTTAATCAAAGAAAAGAGGGTACAAGCTACTGATGGCACTTGGGTTATAATGGATGCGGATACATTGTGTGTTCATGGTGATGGTGAACATGCGCTTACTTTGGCTAAGGCTGTCTATGATCGATTAATAGCAGAACAAATCGAACTCATTCCAATTGGTAAGTCTATCGTGGGGTGATCAAGATGACTCATCCTATACTGGAAATAACCAAAGCAGGGTTACACACCTCGATTCAGGACCTCGGAAGGTATGGATATCAAGAATATGGTGTTATTGTGGGCGGAGCGATGGATTCCTATGCTTTACGTCTAGGAAACTATCTTGTAGGGAATCGAGAAGGTGAAGCTGCAATTGAAATGTTTTATGGAAATACTATTTTTCGTATATTGGCTTCATCTTATATTGCAATTACGGGTGCGAAGACGAGGGTATTATTAAATGGAACAACAGTTCCGTTGTGGAAAGGGTTTCACGTTGAAAAAGGGGATTATCTAGAAATTGGTGTTCCTGAAGAAGGCTATATTAATTATTTGGCGATTCGCGGCGGTATTCATGGTGAAGTCTTTTTAAACAGTAAATCTACCTATTTACGAGGACGCTTTGGAGGATTAGGCCGATTGTTAAAAAATCGGGATATCCTGTTGGGAAGAACTGATGTTAAGTCAGATCACCTGCTAAAAAGGAGTTTAGCAAAAGAATTGATTCCAACCTATTCAAAACATCTAACAGCTCGTGTCGTAATTACCCCACAAGCCAATTATTTTACCAAGGAAAGTATCCGGAGATTCTTCTCAACAGTTTATACGGTTTCTAGACAATCGGATCGAATGGGTTACCGGTTAGATGGAGAACCCTTAGAATATCGAATCCATCAGAATATCATTACAGATGCGATCCCTTTAGGAGCGATTCAAGTGCCGGACAATGGGTTGCCGATTATCTTATTAAGCGATCATCAAACGACTGGTGGTTACCCAAAAATCGGAATCATCGCATCAGTGGATATTCCTCTTGTTGCCCAGCTTCGACCAGGACAAACACTTTCTTTTAAACCGATATCTGTTCAGAAAAGTCAAGAGCTATGGATAGAACAGGAGAAACAATTAGTGATCACAAAACTTACAAGTTAATTTAGGCATTTCACCCAGGGCATTTGTCGGTAACAAGTGCCTTTTTTTTTGCAAAAGGAATATCCACAGTCACCACATTTACAATGAAACCTATATTTTCCAAAAGAGATCCTTTGGTGTATGAATTGGTATAATAATTTGGTAAAATGAACATAGTTAAGGAATAAATACCCAAAAGAAGGTGGCAGAAATGGAAGGTGTAGGGCTTGTTCTTGAAGGTGGAGGAATGAGAGGTGTTTATACAGCAGGTGTTCTAGAATTTTTTATGGAACAGGATTTGTACTTTCCTTATGTCATTGGAGTATCGGCAGGGGCTTGTAATGCCTGTTCGTATATCTCTCGACAAAAAGGAAGGAATAAAAGGGTAACTATTGACTATGTAAATGATCCCCGTTATTTAAGTTATCGAAATTTATGGAAGGAAAAAAGTATCTTTGGAATGGATTTTATCTTTGATGAGATTCCAAAGCGACTCGATCCCTTTGATTTTGAAACGTTCAATCATTCAAAACAGCGATTTATCGTGGGAACTACTGATGTTTTTACAGGAAAACCGGTCTATTTTGATCGAGAATCAGTTGAAGATGTATTGCAACTTGTACGTGCATCGAGTAGTCTTCCATTTGCAGCGCCAACAGTACATATTGATGGATACACCCTTTTAGATGGGGGAATTGCTGATCCAATACCTATACGTAAGTCAATAAAGGATGGGAATCTTAAAAATGTGATTGTGCTTACAAGAAATAGGGGATATCGAAAAAGGCCTTTCAAATATAAATGGTTAGCAAAAAGAAAAT
Organism: Tepidibacillus fermentans; assembly: GCF_004342885.1. Taxonomy (NCBI): domain Bacteria; kingdom Bacillati; phylum Bacillota; class Bacilli; order Caryophanales; family Bacillaceae; genus Tepidibacillus; species Tepidibacillus fermentans. Next base: position 131,411 of record NZ_SMAB01000001.1, on the reverse strand, counting down.
ATCCAAGATATCAAGGACTTATCGATGCCATGGTGAATCGCCATCAAGTGTATAATGAAACATTAGATTTCATCAAGCAGTTAGAAGAAGAGAAAAAAGCTTTTGTGATTCGTCCGTCTCAACCGTTGTCTGTGAAGCGTACGGAAAAGGATCAAAAGAAATTAGAAGAATTATATCATCAGGGATACGAGGATGCGAAAAAGAGTTACATACATTTAAAAAGATGGATAGAAAATTAGGCTGACCTTTAGGCGGCCTGTTTTTTTATTTAATCTGGCCAAGAAATGATAAAATAAAGGAATGTAGAGAATATGCAAAAAGAAAAGAGGGTTAGTTTATGTTGCGGATTGGAGTAGGATCAAAAAATCCAGCAAAAGTACAAGCAGTTCGTTCTGCTTTTGAGAAGATTGGGTATGAAGTAGAAATTATCGGCTTAAACGTACCTTCGGGAGTATCGGATCAACCGTTTTCAGATGAAGAGACGATTCGTGGGGCAATCAACCGGGCAACGGCGGTGATGGCATATGCAAAAGAACATACAAATGTAGGTGCCCTTGATTACGCCGTTGGTTTAGAAGGAGGAGTAGTTGAGACTCCATTTGGTTTCTTTCTCTGTAACTGGGGTGCTGTTGTAAACGCTGATGGGGAGATTGGAATCGGTGGTGGTCAACGGGTTCAACTCCCACAGATTATTGTCGACGGACTGCAAAAAGGAAAAGAGCTAGGCGATATCATTGATCCGATTGCGGGAAAGGATGATGTAAGAAAAAAGGAAGGTACAATTGGAATTTTAACCAATAGCCAGATTACCCGTAGCCAGATGTTTACGGATGTGGTCGTTTGTTCCTTTGCTCGCTTTTTACACCCCGAACTTTATTAGATCATGCTATCAATCAGTTTCCTGACGATTTTTCAAAACAAAACTGTAAAATGAGTGGTAAATGATTCAGAAAAAGCTCCCTTTGCATATATTTCTAACACCTCAGAAATCTAATAATCTATGACCAATGTGTGGATTAGAATGAACACTATGTCACCTTTCCCTAACTTTTTTATACTTTTTTTAGTAGAGAACATAAAAGGGGAAAAAATAGTTAACTATCTTAGAAACTTTGATATTCTATGTTCATAAACTAAGAAATAGAAAAAAGGAAAGGTAGGGATTTGAATTGGCATATTTAGTTGCACTGGATTATGGTCACGGGGGTTCTGATAGTGGTGCTTCGGCAAATGGACTAGTGGAAAAAGTTCTAAATCGAAAAATCGGATACCAAGTTCGCGACTTACTCATTTATAATGGAATTCAAGTTGTTGAACTAGCCGATGATGAAAATACCTATGTAAGTCTACAGGAGCGATCAAATAAAGCTAATAAAAGTGGTGCTCATATCGTCGTAAGTATGCACAACAATGCAGGTGGTGGAGAAGGAGCAGAGATTATTTATTCAATAGTTGGTGGTAAGGGAAAGGAATTAGCAGAGAAACTACAAACTGAGATTTCAAAACATCAGGTATTTCGGAAGATATATACACGTGTTGGTGCAAATGGACGAGACTACTATCATATGATTCGAGAAACAAAAGCACCAGCCGTCATTATTGAATACGGATTCGTAGATAATGTTAACGACGTACAACGGTTAAAGAATCCTGCATTTCTAGAAACAATGGCAAAAGATACGGTTCGAGGAATATGTAACTATTTTGGAGTCGTTTATAAGGAGCCTCAACCAAAACAGAATGATGAGGACGAGAAGCCGACTGATAGCGATCCACTCGATGGAATTGTTCATCGTGACATTGTTGACGGAACACAAGTGGGTGCCTTTGATAATCCAGAATCAATCGCCGATCTAGTAGTCAAATATGTGAGTCAAGGAAAGAAAAACATCGTGATTCAACGAGTATAAAGGTAATACAGATCTGTGAATAGGTTATCAACAGCCAGGATTCGAAGATAGTGGGTTTGTATATTCCATAAGCGACATAGCACGACTAGCAGCTTTAGCTGTGTAGCGTGACTTGTACACTTTGTGCATTTCTGAAAGTGTATTTATACACGAACAACGGAGTGCGTTGAATATACAACCCTTTTTTTAATGTATTTGTGGACAAGAAGCAGAATTATTAAGAAGTATGATGGTATTATGTGAAAAACATGAATAAGTTAAAATTTTCACAGATTGTCGTTAAATCTTCATAAATCTGAAGACATTTTCAATTATTTTTCCTATAAAATAAAAATTGTAAAGTAGATTGTGAAACTAATCTCAAATTCATTGAGGAGTGATGGACTTGTTATCCAATATTGGTATTCCAGGGTTGATCTTAATTTTAGTCATTGCATTGATAATTTTTGGACCGCAAAAACTTCCTGAATTAGGAAGAGCAGCTGGAAGGACGTTGAAAGAATTCAAAAGCGCAACCAGAGACTTAATTGATGAAGAAATAGATACCAAAAAGAAAGAGGAAAAATAGTGTTATTCTTAACTTCTAGCACTTCTTTCTGATTGATTGAAAAGGGTGATTCGAGGTGACATAGGGTTATGAGAGAGGAATTGCAGCGATTACTTAGTGAATCGATTTCAGTTGAACCAAAAGTCTGTTTGAATTATCTTCGAAAAGATATTGGCTGCGAGCAATGTGTTGAACATTGTCCCGCTGAAGCCATATCCTTTCAATCGCGAATTCCTGTCATTCAACATTCTAAATGCGTAAATTGCGGAGCATGTGTGAGTGCGTGTCCAGTTTTGGCAATCGATCATGTGCAAAAACCTTACCATGAGTTGCAAAAGCAAATCGAAGAACACAGAGAGGCTCGGATTACATGTCAAAGAATGGAATCCTATCAAAAGGGAATTAAGGTTCCGTGTTATCTATATTTAGATGTGCCAATACTTTTGACTTATGGAAAAGGAAAAGAACGATTAAATTTTACCATTGAACCTTGTCAAAACTGCGAATATGCATTTTTGAATCCAAAACAACATTTCTTAAAGTTACAGGAAAAAATAAATCTTTACCAAATACCATTAAAAATTGAAGTTACGGAAGAACCACTTACAATGGAACAAAAAGATGAAATTGTGGGTGGAATAACAAGAAGAGATTTATTGAAAAAATTTTCGATAAAAAATTTAAGGGAAGTGTTACTACCAGAAGAGGAAGAAGAAAAAGAGAATCCAAAAACGATCAGTTTAACGAATGAAGAAAAACCTCTTTATAAAAGAGGAATCTTTAATCAAATTGTTATTCAAAAATATATAGATTTAGGATATACAAATAGAACTCTACCAGAAGCAGAGTTTATCAAAATTCATATCGATGATTCCTGTGTTGGATGTAATATTTGTGAGAGTCTTTGCCCAACTCAAGCACTGCGATGGGAAAACGACGAAAATGAAAGTCGTTTAGTCTTCTCCGCAGTAGAATGTATAGCTTGTAAAAACTGCAATGCTTGCCCAGAAACAAGCATTCAATTTCAGGCAATTACTTTTGAGGAGTATGTCCAGCAAAAAACAAATCGATTAAAAAGCTTTTCTCGAAAGATTTGTACTGAGTGTGGTGATGAGTTTAGAACAAAAGCAGATGAGAATGTTTGTACATTCTGTTCCGCCAAAAAAGAACAGGACCCATTAAGATTTTTTCAATCCTAATGAAAAACCCGATCCACATCTTCTGGATGCGTGTATCATCATGTGTATGTTCTAGGTAATCATGAAGTTGTCTATAACATTTACTCTATCACTTGGGCAGAGCGGGCAATTCACCATCTGTAATTGATTAAAAAGGGTGTAGATGTAAGGAGAGAAAAACCATGTCAGAGATCGGATTGGAACAAAAGGAAGTAGTAGAAGAGATCTATTTAATACTTGCTGAATTTTTTAAATTTCCGACAGAGGAATTTTATCAAGAGGTAGTACAGGGCCTCATTGATCAACGCCTAGAAGAATTAACTGGATTCATGGGCTATCCAAAACCTAATGTTTTTTTCAAAAACAGATTTACTAGCTTCCAAGAGATGAAACAGCTTTATGTTCGTTGTTTTATGGGCGTAGTACAACCCTACGCTCCTCCTGTAGAATCTGTCTACAAAGTATGGACTAAAGATCCAACAGCATCATTACCGAACGCAACGAGCAAAGGATATTATTATGGAGATTCAGCATTACATCTTCGTCATTTATATCAACAATTTCAATTAGAAATACCAGAAGAATATACGAGCATGCCTGATCATCTCACGTTATTATTGGAGTTTTTAACCTTTTTGGTTCAGAACGGTACGATTAGACAAGTATACCAGCTGATTGTCGATCACTTTGATTGGCTGGATGATTTTAGAACAGAGTTAACGAAGGTTGAGAACAGTCAATTTTACTTAGATGTGACAGATGTATTGATCGCAATCATTTCATATGAGCGACAAAGTCTAGCCAACATCAATCAAATCGAAGATTCCGTCTGAAAGGAGTGAATCAATGGAACAAGATAATGGTACTTATCATATAACAACATCACCAACAACTATCCATATCAACGCCGATGGAACGTATACTTTCTAACAATATGATTGTACTCTCTATTTCTTAAACTTGCATGATTCTATGATGAGAACATGTAAGTTTTTTCATATCTTTTACTTTTTAACAATTCCTTGAATGTTTTTTGATTCTTCACCTTTTTTTATATAGATTTGGTACAATCAGATGAACAAAGGTCTTTTACTTTTTTTCGGTTAGAAGTATTGGGGGGGAGAATGGTGATTTTTGATATTGAAAAAGAAGACATTGTGGTCGATTCCGATAGAATAGAAGAAGTCATTCAACAGATTCAAAAAGAAAACCCTGGTTTTTGCCAGATCATTATGAAAGATATAGATGAAGAACAAATTAGAAAGGAAATTTATCAATATTTTTTTCATTTTGAACTTCATTGTCTAGAATCCTGTTATATGAATTCTTTACAACGTCATCGTTCACAACAAGCTCTTCATGTCTTAAAAAATCTATTTTCACCTCGGCATGAATCCTTAACCCATTTTTCTGTTCTTAGTAATCTAAAAAAATGCCTAGATCATCGTCACACTGAGGTGAGTTTAAGTTTTGCCTATGAGATTCTCTTCTTGTTACGGGCGTTAAAAGGGAAGACTGGTCTAGAGCAAAAAGAGGAAAATAGTCCAATCGCTACCCGACCTGAATGGGGTCGTCTTGACGAATTGTCTCAAGAAGTTAAGACGTGGATGAAACGTTATCCTAGTGGATTAGATTATCAAGTGATTAAGCAAAGAAAACAGAATCAAGAAATGATTAAATCCATGTTCGGGATTACGGATAAGGAATGGAAGGATTGGAACTGGCAATGTCAACATGTGATCCGTGATTTGAAAGAGTTAGAATCATTTACGAAACTGACTGAAAAAGAAAAAGAATCGATCCTATTAGCCAATGAACATCAGATTCCTTTTGGGATTACCCCTTATTACTTGTCATTGCTGGATCTAAGCGATTCTTCGATAAAATATGACCATGCTATTCGCAACCATGCTTTTCCTCCTCTTCATTATATTCAACGGTTGATTGAGATGAAAAAACGTCAGAATACGGAACCTTTGAATAATCCAAAACAAACACCGGAAGAGATCTCGATCCGCAGGGGTTATCCGATGATTGCTATTTTCAGGCCCATTCCGACGCATACTCAATATTGTTTATATGGGGAACGAAATTGGGAAATGAATGATGCACTTGGGAAGAAAAAACCAGTACAGATGGATAAAATTGATCGTGCTGTTCGTTGGTTTGAAAAGCATACTGAAGTGACTGAAGTATTGATAGCAGGGGATATCCTCATTTTTGATGATGATATTATCGAAGAGATACTATCTCGTCTAGCGGATATCTCTCACATTCAGCGAATTCGTGTTTCGACAAGGATCCCTGTCATTCTGCCAAATCGCATCACCGATTCATTAGTACACCTTTTAAGTTCCTATCAGATCTCAGGTAGAAGAGAAATTTCTTTAATGACTCATTTTGAACATGCATATGAGGTTACCTTAGAAGCAATGGAGGTCGTTCAAAAGTTAAGAAAAGCAGGAGTTCATGTCTATAATCAGTCGATTTATACGATTGACAATTCCAGACGCTTTGAAATGTCTGCTTTACGAAAACAACTTCGACTGATCGGTGTGGATCCTTATTATTCTTTCAATGCTAAAAAAGATACTCCTGAAGAAAGAGTACCGATTGCACGAATGATTCAAGAGCAAAATGAGGAGTCACGACTTGCTCCTGGTATTGATCGCGAAGATGAGGCAGTGTTTAATATTCCGGGTATTGGTAAGAATTATTTAAGAGCTTCTCAAGAACATGAATTGATCATGATTCTCGCGGATGGATCACGAATCTATGAATTTTATCCTTCTGATGCTCATTTGTTCCGTCAAAAAACGTTCTTATATCGTGATGTACCTATTTATACCTTTTTAAAAGAATTAGAAAAAAGGGGAGAAAGGATTAAGGACTATCGTTCTATCTGGTACTATTATTAAAAATTAATTATAATTATTTCCATTGGTATTCAAAATGAATAAAATGGAAATAAACTGGAAGGATGATTGTGCTGAATGAGTAAATGGTTTGATGACTTCAAGAAACTTACAACGAAGGAAGAAAAAAAAGTTTATAAACAAACGGTAGAGCAAGGTGGTTTTGCCGTTTTTAACGAATTGATTCGATCTTTTCACGAAGAACTGAAAAAATTAGATGAAAATGGGTTTGAACAGATGCAGGATTGGATAGAATTAGGAAAAGAGTTATTCCCTGAATTGTATCGGTTTAGTCCAACATGGGAATATTTCTGGGATGAAATTACTCAACTTTATCAAAATAAACAGGAATTCTATCAAATTGTCCCTAAAGAAGAACGTGATGGAGAATGGCAAGTCCTTTTTGACAACCCGTTCTCAACAGAAGGAATTGTCTGTCATACAGATAAAAACTTTGCCGAAGCTACCTATCTAGCAGCAAAATATCAATTATCGATGAAAAAAGCAGAAATTCTAAAATTGCAAAAAGTCTCGAATACGATCATAAAAAGAGGAAAATATTTTGACGGCATCACCTTTTAATGATACGATAGAGCAAATTGATTAGAAATGAGGAATGATAAAATGAGCGATCATAAACACGATCACAACCACCATCACCATCATCACCATGACCATGAGCATTGTGACCATCATCATCATGACCATGATCACCACCACGAACATAAGGTGATTCTTTTAGATGAGAATGGTCAGGAAAAGGAATTTGATATTGTGACATGGTTTGAAGTTGATTCCAAGGATTATGTTGTATTAATTTCCTCTGAAGGCGATCAAGAAGAAGGTATCATTTTACGACTTGAAGAAGAAGACGGTGAGGAAGTTTTAGTGGATATTGAAGATGATGAGGAATGGAATCGAGTCTTAGCTGTTTATGAAAAACTATATGACGAGCAGCAAGAGCAAGACTAATTCGATACACATGTTTTGACTGAAAGATCCCTCGGATAACGAGGGATTTATTTTTTGCTTGTTGATTACCTTTCAGATGGTGATCAATCATCCGAATTTTGGACATTTAAAAAAGTCCTTCATTCGGGTTTTATTATACTTACAAATATGATGCCATAATCGAGTGGATCTAAATCGTTTTTGTTATTGAAAATTAAGAACATCTGTTCTAAAATTCTTTGCTATGAGATATAATAAGAACGAATGTTTCTTTTTTATGATACAACAAAGTAAAAAGGGCGATGGCGATGAAAGCAAAGAAAAAAGTGATTTTTTTGGTGGATATGCAAAGTTTTTATGCATCAGTTGAAATCGCTTCTGATCCGACATTAATGGGCAAACCAGTTGCTGTTGTTGGTGATCCAGCCAAACGTCACGGAATTACCTTAGCTGCCAATCCTGAAGCAAAGGCTGCAGGAGTCAAAACAGCGATGCCAGTTTGGCAAGTGAGAAGTGTTTGTCCTAATGTCGAATTTGTGAAACCCCATATGCAAAAATATATTGATACATCGATTCAGATTACCCACATTTTAGAACAGTTTACTGATCAGGTTGAAGTTTATTCGATTGATGAACAGTTTCTAGATGTAACCGCCAGCCAATCTCTTTTTGGGCCACCTTTACAAATGGCCAAAATGATTCAAGAGCGAATTTGGAAAGAGGTAGGGGTTCGAGCGAGGATTGGTATTGGTGAAAATAAGATTCAAGCGAAAATGGCCTGTGATAATTTTGCAAAGAAGAATAAAGAAGGGATCTTTGAATTAAATCGTCAAAATTACCGAAAATACACTTCACCACTTGCCATTAACCAACTATTTGGTGTGGGAAGTCGAATGAAGCGAAACTTTGAACGAATTGGGATTTATACGATCGGTGATTTAGCCAACCGTTCCTTAGAGGAAATGAAAAGACGCTGGGGGATTATGGGGCATGTTTTGTGGTTAAGTGCTCAAGGAATTGATTATTCCCCAGTTGAACGAAATTCGACAGAGGTTCAAAAAGGAATTGGCAATAGTATCACATTACCACGGGATTACTACATTCAAGAGGAGATTGAAACGGTCCTTCTTGAAATTACAGAAGAAGTGTGTAGACGGGCAAGGTCAATGCATCAAAAGGGACGAACCGTTCATGTATCCCTTCGGGGAGCGGATTTTGATCGTCCCACAGGTTTTCATCGGCAAACTACTCTTCCTGAAGCCACCAATAATACGATGGAAATCTATCAAGCGGTTTTACAATTATTTCATCGATTCTGGGATCGTAAACCTGTAAGGAGTATTGGAATTAATATTACTCAATTAGAAGATGATCGACAAGTACAGCTTAGTCTATTTGCTGATCCGATCAAAAAGCTACGACTCGGTCAAGTGATGGATGAGATTCGCGAGCGGTATGGCAGGACAGCGATTTTTCGCGCATCATCCTTATTATCTGCGGGACTATTGTTTGATCGTGCAAGCAAGATAGGGGGTCATGAAGCATGAATCGGGGGAATTTATTATGGACAGGAAGTCGGATGATGTTAGCCGAACATCGGCAATTATTAAATGAACGATTAAAAGAAGCAGGCAGAAAAGAAAAACCACTATTGGATGAACAACAAAAAGAATGGATCGCTCAATCGATTTCCGAAGCGATGGTCAATGACCTTGAAGTGATAATTACCCTTTTTGAGCCATATCGAGAAAAGAAAATCAAGGGAAAGATACGAAAGATCGACCATCAATTAAGAAGACTCAAGGTTACTGTTCAAGAGGATTATACATGGATTACGATGGATGATATTATGGATGTGAGTTTAGTATAATAAGTTCGTAACCTTCACCAGATTTCCTTAAGGAGGAGAACAAAATGGCAACCAGTAGAGACTCAAAAAGGGTAAAGAACTCCCAAAGATAAACAAAAAAGCGCTCAAAAATGAACGCTTTCATTAATATGTATCCTAAAGATAAGGCCTATTATTTACGAGGATTGTTATAAATGATACGGCCATTAAAAAGATGTGTTTCTGCTTTTAAGTGTTTTCCAAGATATTTGGTAAATTCATTACCTTTTGCTACATCCCCGGGTGTACGATGTTCTTCATCAGGAATTGTAACTTGTACGTAATGACGAGTTTTGCCATCCGCTTCTTCCTTACCTACACCAATGAGAAGGAAAGTATAAAGAGGATCGGTAGCCGTTAGTTGCAAGTATTTTTCTCCATCTTGCATTTTTTCTTGAACAGTATACGGGAAAGCTGATTTTTCGTATTCCCAATCTAACTGATCACCAAGTTTTGTCATTCTCGATACATATTGGTCTAATAGGTTTTTTACATCCTCAATTGTAATTTCTTGTTGTGCTGAACCATCCACTAATTTGATATATGCGCTTCTACCCAATTTTCGATCCACCCCTAATTCCATATAATTGCAAATACTATACTCATTTTAGCACTTAGGAATTAGATTTGACAATAAAATAAGAGAAAAACTTCAATATAAGAAAAGAAAGCCTCCAATTGGAGGCAAATATTACTTTCTATTCTTCGATTTTTTTTCCTCTTCAGGTTGATTTACAATAAAATCTAACTCATTTTTATAAACATCTAATGTGGCATCATGCATCGGATGCATAAATGGACCGCCCATAGGGGAAGCCGTTCGAAGATCTAAGTTCTTATCATAATCGTTATCGTTCGTAAAATTATCTGTCTGTTCATCGCCAGCAAAATGCTCTGGTGGTTCATTTTCTGCCCAGTTGATCATAAATTTATGATCATAAGCTTTTTCTTTGTTTTGAAGCTTATCGATTTGTCGATCATTTTTCATGGGAAAGCACCTCCTTTTATGAGTATGAACGAATTAAATAAAGAATATCCAAAATTCAAAAATTCTAAGGATCGATTAATTTTGTAAGATATGGTAAGATTAAATTAGAAAATAGTAAATTTTTTGGAGGCAATATTTTATGGAAAAGGCTGAACTGCTTGAGGAAATCCGATGTGAGTTAGGCCTGTTGTTACAAGATGTTCAAGACAAAAAAGAATGGTATGATACGGTCATTCATTTATTAAAATCAAGAATTCCCAATTACCGTTCAATTTTCGTCTATTTAACAGACGAAACATCATTTAATTACTACACCCACCTAAGTGATGGAAAGGAAATATATCAAGAAAAAATTTACTTTGGTGACGAGATGCTAAGTATTGTAGCCGCTCGTGGTGAAATATCTTGTGATTTTATTCCTGGAGGACAAAAAATCTATATTCCTTTCTATCGTGGACATCATTTAATGGGTGAAATGATCATTATGACTTCTCAATTTGTAGATTATGATGAATTAAAGTTTATAAAAAATATCCAAACTATGTTAAGTACAGCCCCTTTTTAGGGGTTTTTTCTTTGAGAATGGAGGGCTAATTATGGAAACACTGCAAAAATTTTTGGTACAACCTTCGAAAGCGATTGTATTAACCATTCACGGAGCAGGAGAACATATTGGTCGGTATCACCATTTCGCAGAATGGCTAAATCAAAATCAGATTTCAATGATTGGAGGGGATCTGCCAGGGCTAGGCAGATCGAAGGAAAGACGCGGTCACATTCAGCATTTTGATGATTACCTAAAAAAGGTAGACCAATGGTTATTTTTTGCCATCGAACAATTTCCCAATTTACCGATCTTCTTGTTTGGCCATAGTATGGGTGGGTTAATTACATTAAGGTATCTTGAAGAGTACGGGAAAGAACGTCCTCTTTCTGGTGTGGTTCTTACTTCGCCGGCAATTCGCATCGGTATGGAGATTCCGAGATGGCAATTGACATTAGCGCGTTTTATGGAAAAGATATGGCCTACATTACGTTTAAAAAGCGGAATAAAGGCTGAAGAACTAACACATGATTTAAAAATTATAAAAGCAAATCAGATAGATCCTTTGGTCTATGGGAAAGTGACCATTCGATGGTTCTTTCAATTCCAGCAGGCGATAGAAGAGGTTTGGAAAAAAGTTGATCGGATCAAAAGACTTCGCCTTCCAATGCTATATTTACAAGCAGGAGAGGATACTTTAATTGATCCTAAGGCATCGAAAGAATTTATAAAACAGCTCGATCCGAAAAGGGTTGAATTTCATTTTTTGCCAGGGTTATACCACGAAGTATTAAATGAACTAGAACGTGAAAAATATCTAAAAATGATTAGCGATTGGATACTCAATCAATTGAAATAAGCCAAGAATATGAACCTTGGCTTTTTTGTTGTGGCTTGTATGTTCTAACGCTGCCTAAAACAACATTGTTACCTCAAAAAAGTTGTAGAATTTAATTTGCTTTCTGGGACGAAATATGTCCAAGATGGCTAAATATGTCCTACTAATTATTTATTTGCGGAAAATATTAAAACATAATTAAGTTTATTGACATAAATAGTATAACATATTAAAATAAAGGTATCCTAGTAATCGGTTTCAATAATACAAGGATGGGGGCATGGAAACATGGGTACATTAATTTGCCAAGAATGTGAAAGAATCATTGCGCCAATAGCTTCAGAAAAATCAGAAGTATTATATGGCGTTTGTCCAGATTGTGACTGCCATGACCATGACGAAAAGTAGTAATGAAATAAAAAAGAAAATAGTATTTAAAGCCTAGTCGTTTCGACAGGCTTTTATTTTTTTGCGCAAAAAAAAGGAATTAGTCAAATGACTAATTCCTCAAATCCATATTTCATCACTTTACTTCACACTTCGAACATCTAACTTCTCACTTCAAAATTAGTAAATGGGGATTGCTTTACGTTCTTTAATCACTTTGATCATCTGAAGAGATTCGTCTTCAGGACCTTGTACAGGTAATCCAGCAGCAAGATTTTGTTTAATATATTCAATATTCTCTTCAGTTATGATCTCACCAGGAAGTAAAATAGGTATTCCAGGTGGATAGACCATCACAAACTCAGCGATTACATGACCAACAGATTTTTCAAGAGGAATAAAATCCGTTTCAGCATAGAAAGCATCTCTTGGAGATAGTGATAAAGCCGGGATTCTTGGAAGTTTCACTTCAAGATGCTTCTCCTCGATCTTATGGCTTTGCTCCTCTGATAATCTTGACAAGGCAGTAATGAATTGATCAATATCACTAGTTCGATCTCCAGGGGTGATAATTACTAAAATATTATATAAATCACTTAATTCGACCTCAATATTGTAATTTTTACGAAGCCATTTTTCTACCTCATATCCAGTAACTCCTAAGTCCTTTACACTGATCAGTAGTTTTGTTGGGTCATAATCGTAAGTCGCTTCAGTCCCTAAAATCTCATCCCCTAGACAATATAAGCCTGGGATTTGGTTAATTCTCTTGCGCGCATCTTGTGCGAGATGGATTGCCTCATCTAAGAGCTTTCTTCCGTTGATCGCTAAATTGCGTCTAGCTGCATCTAGTGAAGCTAACAAGATATAGGATGTAGATGTTGTGGTTAGCATACTCATCACTGACTGAACATGAGAAGGATTTACAAGTCCCTTACGGACATTAAGAATCGAGCTTTGTGTAAGGGAACCGCCTAGTTTGTGAACACTGGTAGCGGACATATCAGCCCCCGCTTGCATGGCTGATAAGGGAAGTTCATCATGAAAATGGATGTGAACACCATGAGCCTCATCGACTAGAACTGGAATTTTGTATTCGTGAACGATTTCTACGATTTCACGAAGATGGCCAGCAATGCCATAATATGTCGGATTGATAACGAATACCGCCTTCGCATCAGGATGCTGTTCTAACGCTTTTTTTACAGAATTTGGGGTAATACCATGAGCAATCCCAACTTTCGGATCCATTTCAGGATGAACAAAGATAGGTGTAGCACCTGCAAAAATGATCGCTGACATAACAGATTTATGAACATTCCGAGGTACAATGATTTTATCGTTAGGGCCAACGACAGACATAATCATTGCCATGATGGCACCACTCGTACCTTGAACAGAAAAAAAGGTATAGTCGGCCCCAAAAGCTTCTGCCGCTAATTCTTGAGCTTCTTTGATGATCCCATGGGGATGATGGAGATCATCTAAAGGGGCGATATTGATTAAATCGATCGATAAGGCATTTTCGCCTATGAATTTTTTAAATTCTTTATCCATCCCTTGACCTTTTTTATGTCCTGGTATATGAAATTGTATAGGATTCCGCTTTGCATGTTCAACCACTGCAGTGAATAAAGGTGTTTTTTCTTGACGATTCAATTCTATACATTTCCTCTCTAATTTAATAAAATAAACAAAATAGAGTATAACATGTTTATTTTGAGATGCAATAGATAAAAATATGTTTTTTCTACAAAGTTTAAGTGATATAACAAATATGAAGGAATTTTCAAAAAACAAATAGAATAAATAAATGTATGCAATAATATATGTAGAGGAGGAGAAGGAATGAATACAAGAATTACGGAATTACTCGATATTGAATATCCAATTATTCAAGGGGGGCTTGCATACTTAGCCGATGCAAATTTAGCAGCTGCGGTATCCAATGCTGGCGGATTGGGACAAATCACAGCAGTTACTTTACCTTCACCAGAGGATTTACGAAAAGAGATTCAAAAATTGAGAACGCATACAACTAAACCATTCGGCGTCAATTTTGCCATTAGTATGTATGGGGATAAATGGAAGGATTATTTAGAAGTTGCGATCGAAGAAGAAGTTCCTGTTGTTACCATTACAGGGGGTAACCCTACACCATTACTTGAGCGAATCAAAGGATTACCGATGAAGAAAATCTCCTTGGTCTCCACTGTGAAACAAGCGAAAAAAGCAGAATCATTGGGAATGGATGCGATCATGGCAGTTGGACAAGAAGGTGGAGGGCATATCGGTCGAGATGATTTAGGTACGATGGTATTAATTCCTCAGGTCGTAGATGCGGTTAAAATCCCAGTGATCGCAAGTGGAGGAATTGGTGATGGTCGGGGACTAATGGCTGCATTGGCACTTGGTGCAGAGGGAATTGAAATGGGAACTCGCTTTATCGCCACAAAAGAATGTCAATTGGCACATGAGAATTATAAAAAAACATTAGTTGAAAAAAATGAGATGGACACTGTCGTCATTAAGCGTTCATTAGGAATACCTGCAAGAGCCATTGCTAATCCAACCACAGAAAAAATTTTACAACTTGAACAAAGTGGGGCAGATTATGAAACATTAAAACCTTATATAAGTGGGGAAAATAATAAAAAGGCCATTTACGATGGTAAAATGGATGAAGGTTATGCTTGGGCAGGGCAAGTGATGGGATTAATCCATGATGTTCCTACTGTGAAAGAGTTAATTCTTCGTATTGTAAGTGAAGCAGAAGAAGTTTGTGAAAAATGGAAGCAAATATTTTAATCTGGTTGAGATTACCTGGCAGATGCCAGGTTTTTTTTTGGAAAGAAAGGACAAATTATCAATAGAAGATATGTTTTTTTTTGTTTTTATTATTCCATGAAAAAAGGAGTGAACAACTTGAAGGATTTAAAATGGAAAGTCGGTGGTGCTCAAGGGGAAGGAATCGACAGTACTGGTGAGATTTTTGCCATTACGTTAAACCGAATGGGTTACTACCTTTTTGCCTATCGTCATTTTATGTCCTTGATTAAAGGTGGACATACCAATTATAAAGTACGGATCGCATCCCAACCTGTTCATTACCATGGGGATGATCTCGATATTCTATTAGCTTTTGACCAAAGAACCATAGATGAAAACTTTCATGAATTGAAAGACGGTTCGATCTTAATCTACGATTCAAGTAAGTTGAAGGAAGCTAAAATTCCTGATCAAGGGAAAAAAGTAAATGTTTGTCCAATCCCCATTTACGATATTGCTCAACAATTAGGGAATTCAATTATGAAAAATATGGTTGCTGCCGGAGCAAGTTGTGCAGCAGTAGGTCTAGAGCCATCGGTGTTCCATGAAGTAATTGAGGGGATTTTTCAGAAAAAAGGAGAAAATATCATCAATGCCAATAAAGAAGCGATCAAGAAAGGATATGATTATTACAAAGAAAACTTTAATTTCAAACTTGAACTTCCAGAGAAAACAGGTAAGCCCAATAAAAACCTTTTTATGACTGGAAATGAAGGGATCGGCTTAGGCGCATTAACGGCAGGGTGTCGTTTTTTAGCTGCTTATCCAATCACACCAGCAACAGAGATTATGTATAATGCGTTAGCTCACTTCCCACGTTTTGGAGGGAAAATTATTCAAGCAGAAGATGAAATTGCAGCTTGTTTAATGGCAATTGGCGGTAATTATGCAGGTGTAAGATCAATGACCTCTACTTCTGGTCCGGGATTATCCTTAATGATGGAAGCTTTAGGATTAGCAGGTATTTCTGAAACTCCTTTAGTTATTGTGGATGTTCAACGGGGTGGGCCAGCAACTGGTTTACCAACAAAAACAGAACAATCGGATTTGAATGAAATGATTTATGGATCCCATGGCGAGATTCCAAGAATTGTGATTACACCAACAACAGCAGAAGAGGCATTTTATTACATTCAACATGCGTTTAATTTAGCTGAAAAATATCAATGCCCTGTCATTGTTGGTACGGATATGTTTATGGGAATGTCAAAAAAATCAATATCGGATCTCGATTTTGGAAAAATAAAGATTAATCGTGACGAGATCATTAGTGATGAGGAACTACAGAAAATTGAAAAGGGAATGTTCAAACGATACAACCTAGAAACCAAAACAGGGATCTCACCTCGTTCCATTCCAGGGCAAAAGAATGGTAGATATGTTGCACTTGGAAACGAACATGAGGAAACGGGTTATGAAATCGAAGATCCTGAAACAAGAGTAAAAATGATGGACAAACGGATGAGAAAATTAAAACATTTCGATCCATCAGAGATCGGTATTTATTTTTCGGGAGAAGATCAGTTTGATATCTTGCTTATCGGTTTTGGTTCAACCTTTGCTCAAATCGATGAAGCATACCAAGAACTGAAAGAAAAAGGAGAAAAAGTAGCACATCTTCAGGTGAAAGTGGTATATCCATTCCCAAGAAAAATCGTGGGAGAGCAGATTCAAAAAGCTGCAAAGGTATTTGTAGTCGATCATAATGCGACAGGACAGTTAAGACAACTGATTCAAAAAGAGGTGGGTTACCACGAAAAATTAACAAGCATTCTAAAATATGATGGGAATCCATTCAGTGTGAGAGAAATCGTAAATGGAGTTCTTGGTAAAGGAGTGAATGCGTAAAATGGCAACATTGAAAGATTTTCGAGTCAGTGAAAAAGCAACTTGGTGTCCTGGTTGCGGTCACTTTACAGTCTTAGCAGCTTTACAAGCAGCTTCAGCGAATTTAGGGATAGAACCATATAATATGGTTTTGGTATCTGGAATTGGCTGTTCTGGTAAAATCAGTCAACATTTTGGTTCCTATGGTTTTCACAGCCTTCATGGACGAACACTACCTGTTGCAACAGGGGTACAACTGAATAATCATGACTTAGTGGTCGTTGCGGCTGGTGGTGATGGTGATGGTTACGGAATTGGGATTGGCCATTTTATGCACGCCTTAAGAAGAAATATTGACATGACTTATATTGTCATGGATAACCATATATATGGTTTAACGACTGGGCAAACTTCGCCTACGAGTCATCGCGGTTTTAAATCGAAAACATCTCCAGCTGGTTCAGCGGAAGAACCAGTGCGTCCTGTGCAAACGGCGATTATCAATGGTGCAAGCTTTGTGGCTCAGGCTTTTTCTGGAGATGTCAAACAAATGACAAGAATTATGGAAGAAGCCATTCGTCACAAAGGTTTTTCCTTAATTAACGCGTTTAGCCCTTGCGTCACTTTTAACAAAGTAAATACTTATGATTGGTTTAAGGAAAATATCTATAACTTAGATGAAATAATTGATTATGATCCAACCGATAAATTTGCAGCGCTGAGAGTACTTGAAGATCATGGAAGTGTCGTAACAGGAGTGATTTACCAAGAAGAACGGCCTGTTTACCACGAAGCAATGATTGGAGCCACAAAAGATCCGACAGTAAAGCTAGATTTGACGTTACAAGCTGAGGAGATTGAAGCAATTAAGAACTCCTTAAGATAAAAATTAAAGCTTGTCTTGTGAATATGTAACCATTCATTTTCTTTAACGAAAATGAGTGGTTTTTTTATTATTAAACCTTTTGCAAAATAACATTTTCGGAAGCATCCTTTTCACGTTTGATTCATAAATTAAGTGAGTCAAATGTATTAGAGAAAATTTGCTTAATTGAAAAAAAATATTCATAATCTAGTGTTTACTAGCATATATTATTGTACCCTTACTATTGCCTCGACTAAAACAGAAATGATTTGCTCTACATTAGGTTTAGCTTCAGGAATGGTTAATCTCTCTTGAATTGCTATTTCATTATTGGGGTTTAATGGGCCGATAACTGGAAATTCACTCGGATCCGTAATTCCAATAATTTGAACAAAATCTCTCTGTGCCAACTTTACTCACCTCCCTCTATAAATGCTTCTTAATTTGTGTAATTTATTTCATTTTATTTTATGTTTTTGGAAGAAAAGAAGATATGATGAAACAGCCTGTTTTAATTTGGTATTAGCCAGGTTTGAATCTATAACCACTCATTTTCTGTGACGGAAATTGAGTGGTTTTTAGGTTCATCAAACTCAAACTTTACGAAAACTTAGATTGAATGTTAAACTGCCCATTCGTTATAATAGAAAAAAAAAGCTTAGGGGAATAAAACGTGGCAGCTAAGAGTACCAAAAAAGGGAGTATATATCGGAAATTAAAATTACAATATTTGAAGTTGTTAAGAATGAAAAGTGCCCCGTCGATTATTGCTCGTGGGTATGCGATTGGAACATTTCTTGAATTTTTGACTCTTCCTACTTTAGGGGTCGCTTTTTTTCTACTTTATCCATTCTCGAAAATATTCAGAGCTAGTTTTGCTTCTTCGATGATTGGTTACATTGTAGGAAAATTTATTATGTTATTCTTCCTTTATTGGAATTATTCTGTAGGGAATATGATCACAAAAATGAAGGTTAGTGAACAAGTCTCAGCAGAAGTTTCTCACTTTTTCACGATTGATGCGATTAAAGAGAATGGGATAGCATTTTTTATTGGAAGTGCTGTTAATGGAACGATTGTTGGTCTAGTAAGCTACTTTTTGGTGTATTATTTATTGGTGTATTATCGTTGGAAAAAGAGTAAAAAAAGGAAAGTGAAACTTAATCATTCATGAAAAAAGAAGCCTCAATTTGGGCTTCTTTATGCTTTTTTAGCAATTCGGTATAAAGGGTGCAAAGTTTTCAATGTTTCTTCAATCCGTTTTATCAATTTTTCTCCGTCTTTTAGAATTGGATCATTCCGATCAATATTGATTCCACATAGAATCTCTGCCTTCTTTATTCTCTCTAACCGTTCAGCCATTTCAATCATCTTTTGTTCATTGACTTCGCGATGAGGGATTATGTTTGGTTGAGTGTGATCCAACGACCAAACATAATCCTGAGGAACAGCATGAAGGATCTCGTTTGCATATTTCTTTAATTCTTGACCAAAAGCTGCTTTATTCGGTGCTTCATAAATCATAGCGAACCAGACAAAGAGATGAGTTTGCCACAATCCCACTTGAAAATGTGGTTCAGCCTTATAACCTCTTTTGTTCGCAGACCATGCCACCCAAGTATCTGCAGGAGGGTTCACAGTTCTTCTCGCATGTTTTGCTACATGGTAATAAATTTCTTCCTGAGTTAATACACTTAAATAAGTAGATAATTCTTGTCCAATCACTTCTAATTTTGGGCGAATACGGGTTCGAATTGCTTCCATTCTCGGTTCCAATCCATCAATTGTAAAAACATCAAAATCCTGCGAAGTAAATCCTTGAAAATTCATCGTTAAACTCCTTTGCTAAAAACCTCTAACATCAAAAACAAAAATCTCGATGGGATTTTTGTTTTTAATATACCATATCCTTCCTAATTATTTCAAAAAAAGAGTGTAACTTAATTTTCCTACTATTTACTAATTTCAAATTTTGACTTTTTTAGAGAAGAAAACGTTTTAATTGGAAAATAAAAATTATATAATATCCTTGAGAGAGAGAAACCAATGTGGAGGTGCCAAACTATGCAATTTAAAGTGAGTACAGAGTCCATTATTTCCTTGGCAACAGATTGTCTTATTATTACTTACACGGAAGACAGAGACGGATTAAGAGGGTTAGCTGAGCAAGTGGATGAAAGGATGGATCATCGAATTTCTCAATTAATCGCCGAAAGAGAGATTAAAGGTGAATTTGCAGAGGTAACGATTGTCCATACTTGGGGCAAAATTCCAGCTAAGCGTGTATTAGTTTTAGGTCTAGGAAAAGAAGAAAATTTAACTTTGGAGAAGGCTAGAGCAGCTTTTGCCATTGCCGCAAGAAAGGCTCAATCCATTGGTGTTAAAGAATTAACTCTTGCAATTAGCCAAAAATATAAAGATCTATGGAATCCAGTAGATTTGGGACAAGTCGCTGTAGAAGCAATGATGCTTGGTTCATATCAATATAGTCCATATAAGAAGAAAGAGAAAACAGAGAATCAATTAGAAAGAGTCATTGTTACAGTGGATGGTATTTCGGTTAGTGCTGTTGAAGCTGGAGTGGAGAGAGGGATTATTTTTGCTCAATCCCAAAATCTCGCTAGAGATTTAACAAATACACCGGCAAATCGAATGACACCAACAATTCTAGCAGAAAAAGCGAAGGAAATTGCTAGAAAACATCAAATGGAGATTGAAATTTTAGAAAAAGAACAATTACAAGAATTAAATATGGGGGCTTTTCTTGGGGTTGCACAAGGAAGTAATGAACCTCCTAAAATGATCATTATAAAATATCTTGGTGCACCTGATTGCAAAGATGTGATTGGTTATGTTGGAAAAGGTATTACCTTTGATGCTGGCGGAATCCAGATTAAACCGGAAAAAGATATGGATGAGATGAAAGGGGATATGGCTGGAGCTGCTGCTGTACTGGCAGCAATGAATGCCATCGGTACTCTAAAACCACATGTAAACGTAATCGCTGTAATCCCTGCATGTGAGAATATGGTTTCGGGGCATGCAATTCATCCAGGAGATGTGGTAGATACCTTCTCTGGTAAAACAGTTGAAATTAAGCATACCGATGCAGAAGGACGCTTAATTCTTGCAGATGCGATTGCCTATGCGAAATATTTAGGTGCAACAAAGTTAGTGGACATAGCAACTCTTACTGGTTCTGTGATCTCTGCCTTAGGAAACTCGATTACTGGAGTGTTTACTAATAGTGAGGCTTGGAAGAAAGAAGTATTTGAAGCAGCCAAGATCTCTGGAGAAAAGGTTTGGGAATTACCATTAATTGACGATTATGAAGAACTTGTAAAAAGTGATATTGCTGACTTAAAAAATGATGCTGGTTTTGGAGCAGGAGCCATTCAAGGTGCAATGTTCTTAAAGCAGTTTGCAGGAGATACCCCATGGGTGCATCTAGATATCGCGGGAACAGCGGATTCAAAAGAAATAAAAGGAATTCATACAAAAGGTGCAACGGGTGAAATGGTGAGAACATTAATCTCCCTTGCAATTCGTTTTGGTGGAAAATAAAAGATCGAAGTATGGAAAAAGCTTTAGCGAACATTCGCTAAAGCTTTTTTGGAAACTATTCTTTCTCATTTCTCGAATCTACAATTTCTTTCGCTTTGATCAGTTGTTTTCGTACCTGTTCAAACCCGGTTCCACCTGCACTATTTCTCCTTGCCACAACAGTCCGAGGTTGGAGAACGTTATAAATGTCTTCAGCAAATAGATCGGATGCCTCTTTATAAGTGGACAATGGAAGATCGAGCAAGTATTTTCCTTCCTGAATACAATGAAGGACTAATTTACCAACCACTTCATGGGCTTCTCGAAAAGGCATTCCTTTCGTCACCAAGTAATCTGCTAATTCAGTTGCGTTCGAAAAGTCATCTTTGGTTGCTTTTTCCATCACTTCTTCATGAACGGTCATCGTCTCTACCATCTTCGTAAAAATTTTAAGTGATCCTTTGATCGTCGTAACGGTGTCAAACATTCCTTCTTTGTCTTCTTGTAAGTCTTTGTTGTAAGTAAGAGGAAGCCCTTTTAATACGGTGAATAGACCGATCAAATTCCCATAGACTCGACCTGTTTTCCCACGAATGAGTTCGGCCATATCTGGGTTCTTCTTCTGTGGCATCATACTACTTCCTGTAGCAAAGGCGTCATCGAGTTCAATAAATTGGAACTCTCTTGATGACCAAAGAATAATTTCCTCGCTAAAACGGGAAAGATGTGTCATCAAAATGGATGCATGACTTAGAAATTCAAGAATGAAATCCCGGTCACTCACTGCATCTAAACTATTTTCGTAAATTCCATCAAATTCTAAGAGTTGTGCTGTGTAGGATCGGTCAATTGGGAATGTTGTTCCCGCCAATGCTCCCGCTCCTAACGGAGAGATGTTAATCCTTTTTATACTCTCAAAAAACCGCTCATAATCGCGTTGTAACATCCAAAAATAAGCAAGAAGGTGATGAGCAAAAGAAATCGGTTGAGCTCGTTGTAAATGAGTATAACCAGGCAAGATCGTTTCGACATGCTTTTCTGCTTTTTCGATTAAGACCTTTTGAAAGTCACGAATCAGTCCAAGAATTTCCTTCACTTCTTTTCGTAGATATAAGTGCATATCCGTTGCAACCTGATCATTTCGGCTTCTCCCTGTATGTAGTTTACCGCCGACAGGGCCAATTTCCTCGATTAGCATTTTTTCAATATTTAAATGGATATCTTCGTATTGAACAGAAAAAGTTAATTCATTATTTTTGGCTCGTTGTAGTAATTTTTCGAGTCCATTTTTGATTTGCTTTACTTCATCAATGGTTAGAATTCCACAATGCCCTAACATATTGACATGGGCGAGACTTCCTTGAATATCTTCTTCAACTAGGTTTTGATCAAAGGAAATGGAAGCACCAAATTCATCAACCCATTCCTCAGCACTTTTCGTGAAACGTCCACCCCATAATTTTTTCAAATGAAACACTCCTTTTTTAGCTATTTTATATCGTATATAAATACTGAAATATTAATTTTTATACATTAACTTTACTATACAACGGAAGAAAAAATTTGGCTACTAATTTTTCTTCAATACATTTAAGT
Organism: Tepidibacillus fermentans; assembly: GCF_004342885.1. NCBI lineage: Bacteria > Bacillati > Bacillota > Bacilli > Caryophanales > Bacillaceae > Tepidibacillus > Tepidibacillus fermentans. Next base: position 108,605 of record NZ_SMAB01000001.1, on the reverse strand, counting down.
GGTACAATTAGAAATGGGAAAATATAGATATGGAGGGACATTGATGAAAGTAGGATTTGTCGGTTTAGGAACCATGGGCTTTCCAATGACCAAAAACTTAATCAAAGTCGGTTTTGAGGTTTTTGTTTTTAGTCGTTCTAGAGGGCCAATTGAAAAAGCAATTGAATTAGGGGCAACGGAAGCAAAAACAGCAAAAGAATTGGCGGAACAAGTAGACTATGTTTTGACCGCTCTTCCAATGCCGGATGATATAAAAAAAGTGTATTTTGGTGAAGAAGGTATTTTAGCAGGGGCTAAACCAGGAACGATTTTAATCGATCATAGCACTGTTAGTCCTCATTTAAATTTACAGATTTATAAAAACGCAAAGGAACAAGGAGTTCATTTCCTTGATGCTCCAATTAGTGGTGGCCCAATGGGGGCGGAAGCAGGTACCTTGACGATTATGGTTGGAGGCGATCAGGAGATTTTTGAAAAAGCTCGACCTGTTTTTGAAGCAATGGGCAAAACCATCCTTTATATGGGAAAGACAGGCAATGGTAGTACTGCCAAATTAATCAACAATATGTTAGTTGGAATCCATACAGCTGCTTTGTCTGAAGCGTTTGTATTAGGAGCAAAAGCAGGCATTGGTATCGATGCATTATATGATGTGCTAAAGACCAGTACAGGACGAAGCTATATGATTGACCGCTGTTACCCACTGATCAAAGAACGTGATTTTCAACAACGTTTTATGATTGATCTATTGTATAAAGATATGGGACTGGTAACCGATTTAGCAGATCGGATTTTAGTTCCTGTTCAATTAGCTAAGCTTGCACAAGAGATGATTGGGGAAGCAAAAGAATCAGGATATGGTCATGAAGATGTAGCAGCTACGATTAAACCCTTAGAGAAAAAAGCTCATACTGAAGTGAAATGAACTACTCCTACTCTTACTTCGTTTAGAAGAGGGAGTCTTCTTGCTTATTTAGGATAAAGATCAATTATACTTGTTGGTCTAATTGAAGTACAAAAGTGCGATACTTATTGTTTCAAGTGAAAAGAACTGTTAAAATAATATTTCAGGGGTTTGTGACGCCTTTTCAAGGCGTCATTCTTCATTCTTACCCTTTCATTTCATTGTATAGTAAGGGGAAAATTAACATGAAACGTGATGAAATAAGAAATATAGCTATCATCGCCCATGTTGACCATGGGAAAACAACACTGGTAGATAAATTATTAACTCAGTCCGGAATTTTCCGCGAGAACGAGCAAATTCAAGAAAGAATGTTGGATTCGAATGACCTAGAACGTGAACGTGGTATCACGATCCTTGCGAAGAATACCGCTGTTCGTTATAAAGACAAACTCATCAATATTATCGATACCCCAGGTCATGCTGATTTTGGTGGTGAAGTTGAACGAATTATGAAAATGGTCAATGGGGTGTTGTTGGTTGTAGACGCTTTTGAAGGGAATATGCCCCAAACCAAATTTGTTTTACGTAAGGCATTAGAAGCTGGGCTTACACCGATTGTTGTCGTGAATAAAGTGGATAGAGAAAATGCACGACCGTTAGAAGTCGTAGATGAAGTATTGGAATTATTTATTGAGCTTGGAGCTAATGACGAACAATTCGATTTTCCAGTGATCTATGCTTCTGCATTAAAAGGAACCAGTGGAACCGATCCAGAACATTTAAGCAATGATATGAAACCATTATTTGAAGCAATCATTGAACATATTCCCGCACCTGAAGTCGATTATGAAGCACCCTTACAAATGCAGATTACCTTGCTCGATTATAGTGAATACCTCGGTCGAATCGGGATTGGTAGGATCGAGCGAGGGATCATTAAGAAAAATCAAAATGTCGCCGTGATTACTCGCGATGGTTCAGTCAAACAAGCAAGGATTGCAAAACTATATGGTTTTGAAGGACTAAAGAAAATCGAAATTGAAGAGGCAAAAGCAGGGGATATTGTTGCTGTCGCTGGAATTGAGGGAATTAACGTTGGTGAAACCGTAGCAGATATTGAACATCCTGAACCTCTTCCTCTCCTGCATATCGACGAGCCAACATTACAGATGACTTTTGTCGTAAATAATAGTCCGTTTGCTGGAAATGAAGGGAAATATGTAACATCCAGAAAGCTAAGAGAGCGATTATTTGCTGAATTAGAGAAAGATGTAAGCTTAAGGGTAGAAGAAACGGATAGTCCAGATGCTTTTATCGTATCGGGCCGTGGGGAATTACATCTGTCAATTCTGATCGAGAATATGAGACGGGAAGGTTATGAGCTTCAAGTTTCTAAACCCGAAGTAATTATTAAAGAGATCGATGGACAAAAAGTGGAACCTTATGAAAGGTTGATTATCGATATTCCAGAAGAACATATGGGTGCGGTTATGGAAAGCCTAGGCCCGAGAAAAGCAGAAATGGTGAATATGATCCATTTGGGATTTGAACAGGTTCGTTTAGAATTCATGATCCCTTCACGGGGACTCATCGGTTATCGTACCGAGTTTTTAACGCTTACAAGGGGATATGGAATTTTAAATCATTCTTTTGATTCCTACCGTCCAGCCGTGCATCAATCTGTCGGTGGTCGCAGAGCAGGAGTACTGGTTTCCTCAGAAACAGGAGTAGCGACAACCTATGGGATCCTATCGGTGGAGGATCGGGGTGTATTATTTGTTACCCCTGGTACCGAAGTTTATGAAGGAATGATCGTCGGGGAACATACCCGTGAAAATGATATTATTGTGAATGTCTGTAAAGAAAAGCATGTGACCAATGTTCGTTCTTCAACCAAGGAAGAAACCGTTAAAATGAAAGCTCCACGAATTCTCAGTTTAGAGCAGGCACTTGAATACTTGAATGATGATGAGTATTGTGAAATTACACCGAAATCGATTCGTTTACGGAAAAAGTTTTTGAAAAAGCAGGAACGAGATAAATACGCAAAACAGAAAAAAATGGAGCAAGTATAACGTCAAAAAAGGAGGGGTAGATGAAACATGCAAATTGGTTGTCATGTTAGTGTATCAAAAGGTTTGGAAAAAGCAGCGCAAACTGCTCATGAGTTGGGGGCAAATACGTTTCAAGTCTTCACTAAAAATCCCCGAGGATTGAAGCCGAAAAAAATCGATTTGGTTGATGCCAAGAAAGGTGTTCAATTTTGCAAGGAACATGGGATTTCTTTGGTCTGCCATACGCCTTATATCACCAATCTATCGACACCCAAAGATGATCTACAAGAAGCAACCATTCGTTCAATTCTCGAAGATTTACAAATTGCAGAAGCATATGGAGCTATTGGGGCGGTTGTCCATTGTGGAAAACACGTTGGTGAAGGAGAAGAATATGGGATAAAGCGAATGATTGAGACCCTTGATCTGATCCTTGAACAATATGATGGACCAACGAAATTACTGTTGGAGAATACAGCTGGACAAGGTTCTGAATTGGGTCTTGATCCAGAAACGCTAATGAACATCAGAAATAGTACCAAGTATCCAGAGAAAATTGGTTTTTGTTTTGATACCTGTCATGCATTTGCGGCAGGTCAATGGGATGATGAAACATTTGATGATTTTATCAAACGAGCTGAAGAAACAAGGTACTTAGACCACCTTTTAGCCATTCATTTCAATGATAGTAAGGCTCCCTTTAACAGCCGAAAAGATCGACACGAAAAAATTGGACAAGGTTATATTGGGACAGATGCACTACAAAAGTTCCTGCAATGTGAAAAGTTAAACCACCTTCCTTTTATTCTTGAGACGCCAGTTCAAAAAGAAATAGAATATGCGGAAGAAATTGAACTATTACGTAACTTAAGCAATAAACGTGACAAATAGATCTAGGGGAGAAAACCATGGTAAAATTAAAAAAAAGGGGGAAAACAAATGATGAAATTAGAAGATGCGGTTAACAATTGGTTGCAAATCGCTGTCGTACATGAGGCAAGACCAAATGATAATGCAGCAAAAGAAACAAAAGATTTTTTTGCATTAATTCTTGAAGAAGATCATGGGTTAAAAAATGTCCGTTATGTACGTGATCCTTTTGAATATACGGTCTACTTTGAAAAAGACGGAAAAGAACATCTATTAAAATTCCAAAGGGCTTTGATTGAAAAACTTCTAGAAGATATTGAGTCAGAGCCAAAGTATAATCAGTAATAAAGTCGACTTCACTTCATAACACTTTACCTATTTCCATTTGTTTCTATCCATATTATTTTTGAATTAGGGAAAAATAAACGTATGTTTTCGGTCTATACCTAATTACTAGAAGCTCTCAAAAAATAATAGATGATCAAAGCTAACCCCCGTGTATTCGTCTACACAGGGGGTTATTTTTTCACATCCTTGATTTACTTTAATTCTGACTTCTGAATACTGACTTCTATGTTACTGACTTCGGACCTCTTAACTCAGACTTCTACTTTTGGTATAAGTCTTTTCTTGGTTCTTTTGGATTATTGGTTTGGTTCATTTTTTGTTGGTTCTCTTTTGTTGGTGGTTCTTCTCGTTTCGGAATAGCCTTTGGGACTTGGGGAATGATTCGAGAAGCGATGTCTGCTAATTCTTCCGCAAATCCTTTAATCGGGTGTCCTCTTTTGATGTCTTCATTCATTTCACGAATTCGTTGAACAATATCTGGATCGCTCGTTACGAGAGCATTTGCACCTTGCGGATCTTCTTTTAAAGCCTCTGCTACTGAGTATTTGATCGTTCCGATTCGAGAGCGATCAAGATGAGCATCTAAGTCTAAACCAACAATCGCATATTTACCAAAAACGATCGCTGTCGCATCTTTTACTTGTGGAACTTTAACAGCTAGCGTAGCTAAACGATGAGCAATCGCTTCAGGGCTTTGATCTCTTTTTGGCTCTGGGACAGTTTGTGGGACTCGCACCGATTGTTTGATTTGTTTATTTGGTGGAGCTGCTTCGTTTGCTGGAGGTTTATTTACTGCTTGACACCCAACCATGAATATGAATGATATCACAATAAAAAGAAGGAATATTTTCTTCATGTTTTCATTCCTTTCATTACACTAATTTTTTTTTTAGTTTAACCATTCCTAACAAATCAATGTACAACTTTTCAATATATATCCATACATCTTTCCGTTTTTCTGCATAGAATATAGTAAGCGCTTATTCTTGCGAGGATATACTCTGGGTGGTCCTAATGTATTCAGAAAACAATGCAACTATTAAAAACAAATAGGAGGCGAAATTTTGGGAAAGATCTTTGTATTGGATACGAATGTATTATTACAAGATCCTAGGGCAATCTTTGCTTTTGAGGACAATGAGGTAGTCATTCCAGCAGTTGTACTTGAAGAAATTGATTCAAAAAAACGCTTTATGGATGAAATAGGAAGAAATGCTAGACAGGTTTCCCGTTTGTTGGATAATCTTAGGGAAAACGGTAAGCTCCACACTGGAGTGAAATTAAAACAAGGTGGTCTCCTTCGTGTAGAATTGAATCATCGATCTTTTCAAAAAATGCAAGACACATTTCCTAATATTACTAATGATAATCGAATATTAGCAGTGGCAATGAATCTTCAAGTTGAAGAAGGGCAAAAGGAATCAGGGCGACCCGTTATTTTAGTCAGTAAGGATGCATTAGTTCGTGTAAAAGCGGATGCATTAGGACTACGTGCAGAAGATTATTTATCCGATCGAGTGATTATGGATACCGACATTTATCCTGGTTTTTATGAACTTTTAGTTGATCCCGATAAAATTGACGAATTTTATACAAAAAAATTTTTAGATCTGAAAGAAATCGGTCTCGATATGAATCAAGTCTATCCGAATGAATTTTATATATTGAAAGATCGTTTTGGAACCAGTAAGTCAGCAGTTGCAAAGGTCAATCAAAATCAGACATTACTTGAACCATTACGAATGAATGAAGCTGTCTGGGGGATTATTCCGAGAAATATTCAACAAAAAATGGCTTTAGAACTTTTGTTAGATGATCATATCTCACTGATTACCATGACAGGCAGAGCAGGAACGGGAAAAACATTATTATCTCTAGCAGCTGGTTTACTCAAAGTGGAAGATGAACAAGTTTATCATAAATTATTAGTAGCAAGACCTGTGATTCCAATGGGTAGGGATTTAGGATTTTTACCTGGGGAAAAAGAAGAAAAACTACGACCTTGGATGCAACCCATCTATGATAATTTAGAATACTTATTTAATACCAAAAAGCCTGGAGAATTGGATAAAATCCTTGCAGGAATGGGTAGTATTCAAGTTGAAGCTTTAACTTATATCCGCGGACGAAGTATACCAAACCAATTTATCATCATTGATGAGGCGCAAAACCTAACGAAACATGAGGTGAAGACGATTATTACAAGAGTTGGCGAAGGAAGCAAAATCGTTTTAATGGGCGATCCCGATCAAATTGACCATCCGTATCTTGATGCCATGAATAATGGATTAACTTATGTCGTTGAACGATTTAAACAGGAAAGAATAAGTGGACATATTCAATTAAACAAGGGAGAACGTTCAATCCTAGCTCAATTAGCAGCGGATTTGTTATAGCAAAAAAAGCGGTGTGGAAGATGCCATACCGCTTTTGTAGTGACTTCATCACTTCTATGATAGTGAAATCATTTTCTTTCAATTATAATAAGAAAATAATGGAGTGTTTCGGAGGTGATTTTGACGATGGAAATCAAAACGTTTGTTTTAGGAGAGTTTGAAACCAATAGTTATTTGCTCATTCAGGATGGACAAGCGATCTTAATTGATGTTGGGTTTGAACCGGAATCGATCGAAACGTATCTGAATCAGCATCAAATTCAATTGAAAACCATTTTTCTTACACATGCGCATTTAGACCATATTGGTGGACTTGAATACATAAGAGAACGTTTTTCTGTACCTGTGTATGTACATCATGCAGAAAGTGAATGGTTATCGAATCCCCGATATAATGGTTCAGAAATTTTTCCCTACTTCGGGCAGGTCATTTGTAAACCTGCTGATTACCTAATCAAAGAGGAACAACTTATCAATATTGGTTCATTTCAAATACAACCTATTCATACTCCTGGCCATACACCTGGAGGAACTTCTTATTATTTAAAACCATTCCTTTTCTCTGGTGATACATTATTTTATCATTCGATTGGCCGAACGGATCTATATGGAGGAAATCATACTCAGTTAATAGATCAAATTCGCAATAAACTATATTTTCTACCAGAAGATACCAAGGTTTATCCAGGACATGGTGAGTCAACTACAATTGGTGAAGAAAAACGGAACAATCCATATGTTCGTTAGAAAGAAGGGAAGATATGTCCACCATCCATCTCATTTCCATTTTGTTATCCGTGTTTTTAACCTTTTCGCCAATTTCAACCAATGATGAGGCAAGAGTTATGGTTGTGGGAGATGTCATGATGCATCTACCAATAACCCAATCTGGCTACGATTCAAAGACGCAAAATTATCAATTTGATTCGATCTTTCAAGAGGTAAAGCCGATTTTTGCGCAAGCAGATTTAGTGATTGGGAATTTGGAAACACCTTTGGCAGGGGAAGCTAGAGGCTTTTCAGGATACCCATTGTTTAATGCGCCCAAGGAAATTGCTCTTGCTCTAAAGAATGCTGGATTTGATGTATTAACCACTGCGAATAATCATGTATTGGATCAACATGAGAGTGGCATCATTCAAACCCTACATTATTTGGATCAATATGGACTCTTTCATACTGGCAGTTTTAAAAGTCAAATTGAAAGAGAAAAACCCCTTATAATCAATGTTCATAATATAAAGATGGGCATCATCGCTTATACCTATGGAACCAATGGACTGCCCATTCCTAAGGGAAAACCTTATTTAGTGAATATTCTCAATTTGAACCAAATCAAAGAAGATGTGAAGCGGTTAAAGGCTAATGATGTGGATTATATACTGGCAATGATTCATTATGGAACAGAATATCAACGTCTGCCAAATCAAGTTCAAAAAAAATGGACAAGGTATCTACTGAATTCTGGTGTAGATTTTGTATTAGGCAGTCATCCTCATGTAGTTCAAACTATGGAATTAATAAAGGGATATCCTATCCAAACTGATCGTGGAGTGATCTATTCAATGGGGAATTTTCTAAGTGGCCAAATTGGAGAATGGAAAGACTACGGTATCATCTTAAACTTGAAATTAGAGAAAAATCGAATCACAAGAAAAGTACGTATAAAAGAGGCTTCCATCATTCCAATATATATTGATCGCTATGATGAGAAAGGAAAAAGGAAGTACATGATCCGAACTATATTCAATGATGTGGGAAGAATCGATCCAACGATTATAGCAAAAGGGAAGGAATTAGTTCAACATGTGATGAGGAAACAATAAAACACCCTTCTGATTAGAAGGGTGTTTTATGGGGGAGGTTGAAAATCCGTTCATTTCATTTGCACCAGCTTTTGGGGGACATGGTTTAAAAAACCATCAGCTGTACCCATGGGTGGGTTTTCATTAGAATCTTTAAGGTGATTCTGTTATTATAATATTATATTATTTTTAACATGTCAATAGTGAAAAATGTTTTTTTAAAAAAAATTGAGTAAAGGAGATCATCATGAAGAACAGTCAAAATCAATTAAAAGATAAGATTATACAAAAAATAAAGAATCAAAAAGATCAGCGAATCACTTTTTATGAGTTTATGAAGATGGCATTATATGAACCAGACCTAGGTTATTATACAAAGAACCGGACGAAAATCGGAAAAGCAGCGGACTTTTATACAAGTTCTACCGTTGGCCCTGTTTTTGGTAAAACCATTGCGAATACGTTTCTAGAATTGTTACCTTATAGTACCGATAAAGAAGATTATACGATTCTTGAAATGGGTGGCGGCGATGGACGTTTTGCTCGGGATGCGTTAACAGGTATAAAAGAAAAAAATCTACATATCTATGAGAAGCTAATTTATTATATGATTGAAACCAGTCCATATCATCAAGATTTACAACGAGAACGTCTAAAAGAACATCTTGATCACGTCAAATGGGTGGATCGTTTGGAAGAAATCCCTCAACCATTTCAAGGTGTGATCTTTTCCAATGAATTAGTTGATGCGTTTCCTGTGCATTTGGTCCAAATGAAAGAAGGAAAGCTGAAGGAAATCTATGTAACTTGGGATGAGGAGAAAGGGGATTTTGCTCAAATAACGGATGAAATAAGTACAAAAGAATTAGAAACTTATTTTCTAGAGCAAAAGATTATCCTAAAAGAAGAACAAATTGCTGAGGTCAATTTAGATGCGATCCAATGGTTAGAAACGATTGTAAAATTTTTAGATAAAGGTTATGTCATTACGATCGATTATGGTTATCCAGCTGATGAACTTTATGCAAGCCATCGTCAAAATGGAACCTTAATGTGTTACCATCGACACGTCGCCAATGAAAATCCTTATCAGAAAATTGGAGATCAGGATATTACGTCCCATGTGAATTTTACAGAATTAATAAATAGAGGGGAAAAATTAGGGTTAAAAACGATCTTGTTTACAACGCAAAGTTATTTTCTCTTAAATAGCGGAATTTTGGAGTATTTACAGGAGATTGAATTGAACCAAATGCTACAAAGAGATTTGTTTCATGATGAAGCTTTAAAAATGAATCGAGCCATTCGTCAATTAATCACACCAGGGGAGATGGGGGAAACGTTTAAAGTATTGGTTCAACAAAAAAATGTATCTGATCATCAGTTCCGCTTTATGACAGGAATTATTGAACAGTACGGGCTTAGTATGTAAGAGGTTAGGATGATTGACTACGTTTGGATATTGAATAGACTGTAGGATTGTATGTTTCATAAGCTGCGACTTTAGCGAGCGAGCTTTCCCTCCATCATGGAAACCGCGAGGTATTGGAGCAGCGTTGAAACATACAAACCCTTGGAGCAACTTAAAAAAAGAGATAGGCTTCATCATCTAAAACCTATCTCTTTATTATATACGGATTATTCTATAGGAAGCTTAATGACTGTATATTGACAAGCATTAAAGCCAGCAATCATTGAACTTTCTTGCATAAGGTCGATATCTCCAAGATATGTTTCAAAAATACCTTCAAGAAAATGATGATGCATTTGACAAATACTATGGTTCTTAATGGTTTCAACAGTTTCATTAAATATACAATTATTTACAGAAAAACGAATTGTATGTTCATCAATTTTTTCAATTCGAGGTTGCAAACCTTGTGCAATGACAAGTCGTTCGATACTCTCTAACTTTTGATCTAATGGGAGGTTAGCAGAGTTCGAAATTCCGTCTTTTAACATTGCTTGTTTTGCGGCTTCTCGACCAAAATTTCTTCCCATTTCCACTAAAGCTTTTTGCCCAATATCTCCAAGAGATAATAAGGTTTCAATCGCGATCTTTGCTAATAGTTGATAATCACGTGGAGGAAATTGTAGGCTTACTACTTCGTCAGAGAGGGTATAAATGCGACTCGGTCTGCCACCACGTCCTGTTTTTTCCGTTTCAGATTTTAATAAATTGACATCTTCCAATTTATTTAGGTGTAATCGTGCCACATTGGGATGGATAACGAATTTATCAGCTATTTCCAAAGTGTTTACAGGACGTCCAATGGAAGAAATATATTGATAGATCGCAAAACGTGTAGGATCAGCAAGAACACTCGTTAATCGCAGAGTCTCGTTTTCCATTGCGACAACCCCCCTTTCATCAATATAAAAAAGTAACGTTAGTTTCTAAGCAAATTTATTCTATAATCATATTATTAATATTACAATAAAAAAAAAGGATTTGTCCATAAAGTTTGTCGAAGAATGGAAAGAAGAGAATTAGAAAATCATTCTAAAAAAAATAATAAACACTATTGACGTGGTATTTAATTTAATAATATAATAATAGTGTAAAAATAATGTCAATAGAAAAGTGCTTCTAAGTTCATATGAGAGAATTTTTAAATATTCATTTTTTATCAACAGAAGATCATTTTATCTTTTTGAGGGGAGAGATTGTAAATGTCAGATAAAGTAATTTTCTTTACATATCCTAGTTGCACATCTTGCAGAAAGACAAAAGCATGGTTAACAGAAAAAGGAGTTCTTTATGAGGAGCGTCATCTTTTCAAGAATCCTCCTAGCGTTGAGGAATTAAAAGAGATTTTAAAAAGAGTTCCAAACGGAACCGATGAGTTATTATCTACACGTAGTCAATTATTTAAAAATCTTGATATCGATATAGAAGAATTAAAAGTAAGCGAGTTACTTGAAATGTTATCAAAAGATCCCCGTTTACTAAAACGGCCAATCGTCCTAGATGAAGAGAATGTGGTCATTGGATATAATAAACCTGCGTTAGAACAATACTTTGCATCTTAATTTCATTGGATACAGAAGACCATGAGGATCCATTCATGGTCTTTTTTTATTCCGTAAAAAGGTAAAATATAGTATTCTTGAAATAGCAATGTAGTAGTAAAGGATTCTTTGAGGGGAGTAAACTTTAATGGGGAAAGAAGCAAGCGTCAAACAGGAAGCTAATTCTTTATCTAGGAGTAAACAATTTCAGATCTTAAGTGCAGTTGCTATTGGTACCTTTATGGGTCCGTTGGATTCAAGCGTGGTAAACATCGCTTTACCAGAGATTAGCCAATATTTCCATGCCTCTTTAGGTACAGTGGAATGGGTAGTGATGTCTTATTTATTGGTGATCAGTAGTTTATTACTCACTTATGGACGATTAGGTGATATGTATGGTCATAAAAAAATATATACACTAGGTTTTGTTATTTTCACTTTAGGTTCATTACTCAATGCATTATCACCAAATATTCTATCATTAATCTTTTTTCGCGCTGTTCAGGCGATTGGTGCTGGAATGATGATGTCAATGGGGCCTGCAATCATTACCGATATTGCTCCGCCCAACGAACGGGGGAAATTTATGGGTGTTACCGCTGTTTCTGTATCAGTGGCCCTAGCAACAGGTCCAGTATTAGGAGGATTTTTAACCACTCATTTTGGTTGGCCAAGTATTTTTTATATTAATCTTCCAATTGGTATAATTGGATACATTTGGGCGAATCGTGTGATTCCTCAAAGCAAAAGAAAAGATAGACAACAATTTGATATTCTAGGTGCCTTAATTCTTTTTCTTGCTCTGATCAGTATTCTCTTTTCATTAAGTTATACAGAAAAATGGGGTTGGAAAGATCCAATTATCTTATCGTTACTAGCACTTGGGCTTGTGTTTTTGTTTACATTTGTTTTGATCGAAAAAAGAGTGAAAGACCCGATGGTCGATCTATCGATTTTTCAAAATCGACTTTTTTCAATAGGAAATCTTTCCTCTTTGCTTAGCTTCATTGCTCAATTTTCTGTAATCTTACTCATGCCTTTCTATTTACAGCAATTAAGAGGATATGAGCCGTCTCAAGCAGGGTTATTATTTATTCCAATGCCATTAACGACATTAATCGTCGCACCCATTAGTGGTATCATTTCTGATCGGATTGATGCACGCTATATTAGCTCTTTAGGAATGGGAATTACCGCTTTTGGTCTTTGGCAATTAAGTCAATTAAATGCGAATTCTTCTCACTTTACAATCGTAATCGCAATGATAACGATCGGTCTTGGTTCAGGAATGTTCCAAACCCCTAATAATAGCGCGATTATGGGAAGTGTTCCCAAAACACGACTTGGTATTGCCTCTAGTATGTTAGCCACCATGAGAAATCTAGGAATGGTTTTGGGAGTAGCTATTTCTGGCGCTATTTTTACAGGTCGTCTTCAAGCATTGAGTTATTCTTTGGCCCAAAAAGGACTCCGTGGAGAGGAACTCAAAGTAGAGTCTTTTATTGGTGCAATGCATTTAGCTTTTCTCGTGACGGCAGGTTTAGCAGTGATTGCGGTATTTACTTCCTTAATTCGGGGATCAATGAACCATCGTTGATTAATCCTCGAACCATCCTTTCTTTTTAAACCAATAGAACATGGTAAAACCTAGTATTGCCATAAATCCTAGGACGTAAAAATAGCCGTAGCGCCATGACAGTTCTGGCATATATTTGAAGTTCATTCCATAAATACCAGCGATAAAAGTTAGTGGCATAAAGATCGTTGTAATCACGGTTAATGTCATCATAATCGTATTCATTCGATTTGAGTTTAAAGAAAGATAGCTATCGCGAATATCTGCTGTGATTTCTCGATTCGATTCAATCATTTCTGATAGTTTCAACAGATGATCATAAATATCAGCAAAATAGAGCAATTGATCATGAACAATTTCAAGATGCTTTGAATTTAGGATTCGATATAAAAGATCGCCCATCGGTATAATCGTATGGCGTACCCTTAATAATGTCCCCCTTAAATGAAACAGTTCATCCAGTAATAGTCGAATCTGCTGTGTACTGTTATCAAGCTCATTTACGCGATCTTCAAGTTGATAAATAATTGGAAAGTAATGATCTACCAATTTATCCATGATTCGATACATCACGTATGAAGTCCCCTGTTCCCAGACGTGTGGGCTTGTTCTTATTTCCGAATAAACATTTTCAACTTCTTTCACTGGTGTTTGATGAAAGGAGACAAGAAAATCTTTGCTAATAAATAGATCGACTTCTTCTGCTTTATAGGTTTGTTGGTTCAAAGAATGAAGAACAAAAAAATGATAACCATCATAATGATCAAGTTTTGGACGTTGAATATATTGCAAACAGTCTTCAATGGCAAGTGGATGAAAATGAAAAAATGATTCTAGAAGACCAGACTCTTCTTTTGTTGGTGAAATAAAATCTACCCAGTACCAAAGAAAATCATGACTTTCTAATTGCTGAATGGATACATCTTCCATTATTTTTAATTCCTTTGTGATGGCAATGATACGAATCATGATAATCACCTCCAACTTTAATTCATTTACATTTTTTCTTAAAAAAAATATATAAAAAAGAAAAATATATTTCAAACAAATTAAATCCATAGAGGATTTTCGATTAAATCGCGACGAAATCTATAATATCATTTTAGGTTGTAATATAATGGAAAATAAATAAGGTGAATATGAAGGGATGGAGGAACAAATTGAAAACAATTCAGGTAGAACAAAAAAAAGAAACACTGATCATTGTATTAAATCGTCCAGAATTTCGAAATGCTGTAAATTTTGAAATGATGGATGAATTAAGGAAAGTCTTAGATCAAGCCAAACAAAGTTCGCAGATTAAAACGATTATTTTTACGGGGGTTGAACGCTCGTTCTCTTCAGGTGGCGATTTAGGACAGTTCCATCAATTAAAATCTAAAGATGAAGTCAAGCCAATGTTGGAAAAAATGGGTAAAGTTATCACTCAGATTGTCAACCTAGGAAAACCGACGATTGCGTACGTGAATGGTTACGCTCTTGGAGGGGGAGCCGAATTGGCGATGGCTTGTGATTTTCGCTTTATTAGTAACCAAGCGAAGATGGGATTCATTCAAATTAATCTAGGAGTTACCTCAGGTTGGGGTGGAGGGACACTATTGCTTGAGAAATTAGGAAGGACGAAGGCGCTTTCCCTGTTATTAACGGGTGACATCTTAAACAATGAGCAGATCCTTCAATATGAAATCGCATTGAAAGAGGTTAGTAGTTTTGATGAAGTACTTTTGTTTGCCGATAAGATCAATTCTCATTCCTTAGAAAGTCTTCAGGCTTACATTGATTTAGCAAACGGAGTACGAGATGGGAGGACATTCGTAGAAAATCAAAAGAAAGAGATCGAATCTTGTAGCACATTATGGGAATCGGTAGAACATGAGCGTGCTGTAGATGAATTTTTACAAAAAAATAAGTAAATCCTAATTCCCCCTGATTAAAAAAAAGAAGAAATGGATATAAAAAATAGTAGTATCTTATGATTCTATGAAAACTATGATCTTCATAAAAATATAGTAACTTGTTTTTTACGGGGGGATTATCATATGGTGGCAACAAGACAAGATGCATGGACTGAAGATGAAGACCTTCTCTTAGCGGAAGTAATTTTACGCCATATTCGGGAAGGTAGTACACAATTAAAAGCATTTGAAGAGATAGGACAGAAATTAAATCGTACTCCTGCTGCTTGTGGTTTTCGTTGGAATAGTCTAATTCGTAAAAAATATGAAGCAGCGATCCAGATTGCTAAGGCACAACGGCAAAAAAGAAAAAATTATCAGCCTATCAAAGAAACTGTTGATCTAGAAATGAGTGAAGAGTTCACACAAGAAACATCTGCTAAACAGGAAATAGATTCTGAACTATCGTATGATAGTGTGATTCGTTTCTTAAGAAAACAGAAGTTATTTGTTCAAGATGTAGGAAAAAAATATAGAACGTTAGAGAAAGACTTGGAAGAAAAGAATAGAGAGTTAGAACAGCTGAAACAAGAGAATAAAGAGTTAAAAGAGAAAGTGAAATATTTGGAATCTGATTATCAAGTTGTGAATGAAGATTATAAAGCTCTTATTCAGATTATTGATCGAGCTCGAAAAATGGCATTTTTACCACAAGATGATGGTTCTAAGCCTGTTTTTAAAATGGATTTCAATGGAAATCTCGAGCGGATTGATTAGTAAGAAAAGTAGATAAGTAAAAGGGAGATGATCACACTACATCTCCCTTGTTTTATTTCTTATTCTTTTTCCATCTCAGGATGCCATAGGTATGGATTTTCTCCACGATCTCTTTGAGAGTCATATCTAGCAGGTTTGAATCCCATTTTTAGCCAGAATTGATCGGAGGCATTTCTCGCATTGGTTTTAATTGGATAACCAAGGCTCATCGCATATTTTACTAATGCGGTCCCATAACCTTTTCCTCGGTAATCAGGTAATACCTCTAGTTTAAATAATTCGTAATGATTCTGAGGGGGAAAGAAATACTGGTCATATTTCTTACTAATCGAATATAAACTCATTCGAGCAACCAATTTATCCCCCTCATAGATTCCAAAAAATGGTGAGTTCGCATCATCTTCAATTAAATTGGCCTCTAAATCTTCTAACATAGCCAATTCTTCTAAACCATATTCCCGAAATTTTCGGAATTCCTCCATGGTTTTATAATTTATTTTGAGTGGTACAACCTGAGATATTGAGATTGACATGATTGACTCCACCTTTCTATAATTTTTAAGAATTGAATTAAATTTTTAGCAATTTTTTACGATAACTAAAATGTTTTATTATTAGAAAATTCTTTATTTTTCTATATTATACTACAAATATGTAACGATAGGTATAATTTAATTTAAAATTTTAAAAATTTTAAATCATTTCTATGTATTATTAAATGAAAAATCATTTTTGGAGAGGGTAGGAATGAAGATTGCGATTATAGGAGCTGGCTCCCTAGGGTTATTATTTGCTTCTCGATTTATCATCCATTCAGATGAAAATATTTATCTCATCACAAAAACGGAAGAACAAAAACGCCTCATTCAAAAAGAGAAGCTTTATTTGCAAGAGATAGATGGGACAAATTATTCATTAAACGTAAAAGTGTATTCTCAGTTCGACCATGGACAAACAGTTGATTGGATTTTTCTCACGGTAAAACAAACCAATATTGCAGGAATTGAAACAACCATCAAGAAATGGTCAGACAAACATACGAAAGTCATTTGTTTTCAAAATGGAATGGGTCATTTTGAATATTTAAAACAGAAGATATCAAATCCCGTTTACTTGGCAGTCACAACAGAAGGAGCGTTACGAAAAGCTGGGAATCATATTCGTCATACGGGGAAAGGTGAGATCTGGCTGGGTAGGTTAGAAGAACAAACTGATGGTTCGATCGAAGATTTGTTATCTTTATTAGACCAAGCAGGATTTCGTGCTTTCTATTCCGAAAAGATTAAAGAGAAGATTTGGCATAAGCTTGTCATCAATGCAGTGATTAATCCGTTGACCGCACTGTTTGAGGTAAAAAATGGGGAATTAATCGAAGATCCGTATTTAAAAACACTTTCGAATCAATTACTAAGTGAAATTATAAGAGTTCTAAGAAAAGCAGAAGTTCCGATTGACGAAAATATAGCGAATGCGATTGAACAAGTGTGTATCCAGACAAAAGATAATGAATCATCCATGCTGCAAGATTTACGAAGGGGACAAATGACGGAAATTGATAGTATCCTAAAACCAATCATTGATTTAGGAATACGGAATCATTTGACGACTACATTATTAGAAAGTATTCGCTTAATGGTTCATGCAAAAGAAAACCAGTTGGCCAAAAGGAAGTGGTGAGAGTGGGATTTATCATTCAAACGTATGCTTTAATTGCAACGGTTCCATTTATCTCTTTTTTCCTGATTTATTATTTGCTCCTATTCACAGGGAGAAAGAATAGAACAGCGAAAGAATTTGCGATTCATTTCACAACACTTCTATTGATTAGTGCCGTAAGTGCGGAAATCAATTATATCTTTCAGACTAAATTTGGATTTCTTTGGAGCTTGCTGTGGGTCTTACTGATCTTGATCATCATCAGCTATCTTCAACAAAAAATGCGAGGGGTATTAAATTATAAGAAAGTGATGACTTCTACTTCAAAGCTATCGTTTCTCTCACTTAGCTTCTTTTATTTGTTATTTTTCTTAATAGGACTTTTTCAAAGATAAAAGAATCGTTTGTTATAAAAGAATCTTTTGTCGCAAATGATTCGAGATACGGTATAATTAATATGCAATGGTTTTCAATCTTTTAGTAGTAATGTTTACGGTACAAAGGAGGGGACTGGGAATATGATAGGAATCACAAAACTTCTAACGAATTCTAGGAATTATGGGGACAAGTTACGTTATAGTGAAGGGGCAAGAGGACGTATTCATGGCACCCATTTAAACCATGGTCCTGTTGTCGTTTGGAATGTGACAAGGACTTGTAATCTAAACTGTATTCATTGTTATTCCAATTCAGAGAATAAAAAATATGAGAATGAATTAACCTCAGAAGAAGCAATGAAAATGATCGATGAACTAGCTGAGTTTTCGGTGCCTGTTCTATTACTTTCTGGAGGGGAGCCTCTCATTCGGCCTGACATTCTTGATTTGGCAGAATATGCAATCCAAAAAGGGATTCGGGTCACTTTTTCGACTAATGGTACTTTAATCGATAAAGAGACAGCGAAGCGAATCAAAGAGATTGGTGTCGGTTATGTGGGGATTTCTTTTGACGGAATCGATGAAAAACATGATGAGTTTCGTAGAACCAAAGGGTCATTTAAAAAAGCTTTACAAGGATTACGCAATTTGGTTGAAGTGAATCAACGGGTTGGCCTTCGTTTTACGATCAATAAACATAACTATCTTCAATTGCATCAAATTTTTGATTTCATTGAGAAAGAAAATATCAACCGGGCCTGTTTCTATCATCTTGGTTATTCTGGTAGAGGAAGCCAAATGATGAAAGATGATTTAACTCATGAAGAAACAAGGGATGCAGTAGATATTATTGTAGAAAGAACACTAGATTTTCATCGTCGAGGATTGGATAAGGAGATTCTGACTGTCGATAACCATGCTGACGGCGTTTATCTTTATCTAAAAATGAAGGATCAAAATCCAGATCAAGCGGCTTATATTTTAGAAATGCTACAAAGAAACGGTGGAAATCGTTCAGGTATTGCCATTGCCAATATTGACTGGAAAGGCGATGTTCATGCAGATCAATTTACTATGAATCATACGTTTGGTAACGTTCGTGATACACACTTTGGGGATATCTGGACAAAGGCTGAACATCCCATCTTACAAGGATTAAAAAATCGAAAACCCTTATTAAAAGGAAGATGTGCGTCTTGTCAATGGTTAGAGATATGTAATGGGAACTTCCGTTCACGTGCAGAAGCGGCGACGGGAGATTTTTGGGAATCAGACCCAGCTTGTTATTTAACCGATGAAGAAATCGGCTTGAAATAGGGGGGAGAAGTACACATGGGTCATCCAATACATGGGGGTATAGGAGAACACACTCGGAAGGAATATGTTCCACGGCTTGTTTTTTGGGAATTGACAGAGGGTTGTAATTTAAAATGTGTTCATTGTCGTGCCACTGCAAAGCCGAACCGGAATCAGGAAGAGCTAACTACTGAAGAAGCATACCGTGTCATTGATGAGATTGCTTCGTTTGCAGACCCGATTCTTGTCTTAACAGGTGGGGAGCCATTGTATCGACCTGACTTTTTCGAAATTGCTACTTATGCGATTCACAAAGGGCTGAAAGTAGCACTGGCAACAAATGGGACATTGATTGATCAAACGATTGCAAAAAGAATAAAGGAAATTGGGATTAGACGGGTATCCATTAGTATAGATGGGGCAAATAAAAATACACATGATGGATTCCGAGGAATCGATGGTGCGTTCGATCGGGCACTACAAGGAGCGAAATACTTACAAGACGCAGGAGTCGATGTCCAATTTAACACCACAATTAGTAAACATAACGTAGGGGAGATTGAGGATATTCTTAGACTTGCTGTTGAGAAGGAAGCGGTTGCGTTACATTTATTCATGCTTGTGCCGGTTGGATGTGGAATTCAAATTGCGGATAATGAAATGTTACCAGCTGAACAATATGAAGAGGTGCTCGGGTGGTTCTATGAACAATCACGTGAAGTTCCTTTAGAAATGAAAGCCACTTGTGCACCACATTATTATCGAATTATTCGTCAGAAAGCAAAAGAACGGGGAGAACGCATTACATTTCAAACACACGGAATGGCAGCTATGACGAAAGGATGTCTTGCAGGGACAGGCGTTTTCTTTATCTCTCATAAAGGAAAAGTACAACCCTGTGGCTATCTTCCAGTTGAAGCGGGAGATGTGAAGCAACAAAAGGTTGAGGATATATGGAATGAGTCTCCTGTTTTCCTCCGGTTACGGGATCAATCGCAATTAGAAGGAAAATGTGGGGTATGTGAATTTCAAAACGTCTGTATGGGATGTCGAGCCAGAGCGTTTTATGAAACGGGAAATTACATGGCGGCAGAACCATATTGTATCTATGAACCAAAAATGGTTCGTTAGAGTCTAGCTTATCGCTAGGCTCTTTTTACCGTATCGCACTTGTGTTGGATTTCCTTTCTAGGTATTTTGACTTATCTATAGGTAAAAAGATTTTTTTTAGAAAAAATCCTGTATGTTAGCAGGATTTTTTTTTTGATTTGCAGAATATGGATAGTCGAGTGGTGAATAGTGGAGGAAAGTGGTTTAAAATGGAGAAGAAGTGGGGTGACTTGGCATGTTTATGGGTGAATTTCAACATAATATTGATAATAAGGGCCGAGTCATTATTCCTGCCAAATTTCGTGAAGAATTAGGAAACACATTCGTCATCACAAGAGGTTTGGATCAATCATTATTCGTTTATCCACAATCAGAGTGGAAACAAGTAGAACAAAAATTAAAATCATTACCCTTTACCAAAGCTGATGCTAGGAAGTTTACCCGCTTTTTCTTCTCTGGAGCGATTGAATGCGAATTAGATAAACAAGGAAGAGTGATGATTCCTGCTAACTTGCGCGAATATGCAGAATTAGAAAAAGAATGTGTATTTATTGGTGTTTCCAATCGAGTTGAAATTTGGAGTAAGAAACTCTGGGATTCATACTATGAGGAATCGGAAGAATCATTCAATGAAATTGCAGAAAAAATCGTGGATTTTGACTTATAACAGTGGAGGTTACACATCATGTTTAAACATACCACAGTTTTATTACATGAAGCAGTTGCTAGCCTAAATATCAGAGGAGACGGAATTTATGTGGATTGTACGTTAGGTGGAGGAGGACATTCAGAACGAATCGCATCCATGTTAGACGAGGGTGGTCACCTCTTTAGTCTAGATCAAGATGATCATGCGATTGAATCTGCCAAAGAACGGCTAAAACCCTATAAAAATCGTATCACGTTAATTAAAACCAATTTTCGATACCTAAAAGAGGTTTTACTCGATCAGGGAATCGAGCAAGTGGATGGTGTGCTTTTTGATTTAGGAGTATCTTCCCCACAGTTAGATGAAGGAGAAAGAGGGTTTAGCTATCAACATGATGCTCCATTGGATATGAGGATGGATCAGAGTCAAGAATTAACAGCAGAGATGGTTGTAAACGAGTGGTCAGAACAAGAACTCGCACAAATGATATACCAATATGGGGAAGAAAAATTTTCCCGGCAGATCGCCAAAAAAATTGTAGAACATCGTAGTAAAAAAAGGATCGAAACAACGGGTGAGCTAGTCGATATCATTAAAGAAGCAATTCCAGCACCAGCTAGAAGAACAGGACCTCATCCGGCAAAAAGAACTTTTCAGGCCATTCGGATTGCGGTTAATGATGAGTTGAACGTATTTGAGAAGGCAATTCATGATGCAATTGACATACTAAAACCAACGGGTAGGGTAAGTGTCATTACCTTTCATTCATTAGAAGACCGAATTTGCAAACAAGTATTTACGGAGTATGCACAGGGATGTGTTTGTCCACCAGATTTTCCGATTTGTACCTGTGGGCAAACTCCGAGAGTAAAAATCGTAACCAAAAAACCAATCGTTCCAAGTGAGCATGAATTAAGGAACAACCCTAGGGCACGTTCAGCAAAATTAAGAATCGCGGAGAAACTTTAGGAGGTATGTGTCATGGTATCTTATACAAATGGAAATCTAGCATACCAAGCACGTGAAAAAGAAACAGTACAGAAAAAGACCGTTACAAAAGTAAAGAAATCAACAATGCCCATTAGGGAAAAATTATTCTATCTTGTAATGGTATTATTAGTTGTCGTAGTTGCTAGTGTGATCATTTCCAATTATGCGCAAATCGTAGAATATAATTATTTGATTCAAAAACAGGAACAAGCCATAAAAGCAATCCAACTTGAAAATGAAAGCCTTCAACTGAAAATTGCCAATTTAAGCTCACCAGAACGGATATTGTCGATTGCCCAAAAAAAGTTGGGAATGAAGTTAAACGAAGAACAAATTGTCATGTTGTCCAATCAATTACACAACCGTCAACAATAAAGAGTAGAGGTGCGTTTATCTATGAAAAAGAACATCAATAAACGTTCACTCTGGATTGGTCTTGGTGTAATAATCCTTTTTCTGGTTTTAATTGGTCGTATTTTTTATATTCAAGTGGTTGATGCAAAAATGCTGCAAGAAAAAGCGCAAAATTTATGGGATCAATCCACGGTCTTAGAGCCAAAAAGGGGAACAATCTACGACCGAAATAATGAACCATTAGCATACAATGCTTCAGCATACTCTGTAATCGCCGTGCTATCCAAAAATTATGAGAATCATGTTGTTGATCCACTGACTACGGCACAAAAATTAGCACCGCTTCTTAATATGGATCAAAGTACATTATACTCAATGTTAACGAAGAAAGTTTTTCAAGTCGAATTGAAAAATGGTGGAAAAAAGGTTGATAAAGATACAGCCGATAAAATAAAGGAATTGAATTTGCCCGGAATTTTTTTACGTGAAGAAGCGAAAAGATATTATCCAAATCATTCTCTAGCCGCCTATACGTTAGGATTTGTGAATTATAAGCAAGATGAAAAAACGAATAATGAGCAACAGTTCGGTGCAATGGGAATTGAATTACAATATGACAAAGAATTACGTGGAGAACCTGGAGAATTAAAGGTGAAACGAGACCCAAAAGGATACCAATTACCTGATGGGCAAGAATTATTCAAACCAGCGAAAGATGGGAATGAACTGGTATTAACGATTGATAAAACCATTCAACAGTATGTAGAGAATGCTTTAGATAAAGCAGATGCGATGTACCACCCGAAAAAGATGATCGCAATTGTTGCGAACCCGAAAACAGGGGAAATCTTAGCCATGTCAAATCGGCCTGATTATGATCCGAATGAGTATTGGGAGATACAGGATTACCGGAACTATGCAACCAGTTACCAATTTGAACCTGGTTCTACGTTTAAAATTGTAACGTTAGCGGCAGCAATTCAGGAAGGAGTCTTCAATCCAAATGAAACATATCAGTCGGGATCGATTCGTGTCCCAGGGGCAGTTATAAAAGACCATAACAATGGACGTGGATGGGGCAGGATCTCTTTCTTAGAAGGTGTTCAACGTTCTAGTAACGTCGCTTTTGTTCATTTAGGGTATGAGCGTTTAGGAAAAGAAAAACTTTTCTCTTATATTCGAGATTTTGGGTTTGACCAAAAAACAGGAATCGATTTACCAGGTGAATCGAATGGAATTATGAAAGATGAAGCGGAAGCTAGGCCGAGTGAAGTAGCTACGATGTCTTTTGGCCAAGGGGTAGCAGTTACACCAATTCAACAAGTGATGGCCGTTTCGGCAGTAGCAAATGGTGGGCATTTAATGACACCTTATATCGTCAAGGAAATACGAGATCCAAAGACACACCAAATCATTAGTAAAAATGAACCTATCGAGAAAAGAAGAGTAATTTCTGAAGAAGCTGCTCGTAAAACAAGAGAAGTTTTAGAGAAAGTCGTCCAATTTGATAATCGTCCAGGATATATCGAAGGATATCATGTTGCAGGTAAAACGGGAACAGCACAAATACCGAATCCAAATGGAAAGGGTTATTTAAAAGGGAAATATATTGTTTCTTTTATTGGCTTTGCCCCAGCCAACGATCCAAAACTACTAACCTATGTTGTTGTAGAAGAGCCGAACGTAGGAAATACGCCTTACTTTGGTAGTACAATTGCTGCACCGATCTTTAAAGATATTATGCAAAATAGTCTTCGTTATCTAAAAGTACCAATGGATACCGAAGTGCAGTCAAATGTTGACGAGTCAAGTTATATCAGACTCGATAATGTTCTTAATCAATCGGTTTCTACCGTAGAGAAGCAGTTCAGAGTGAAAGGAATGAATCCCATTGTTATTGGTGGAGGGAAAACGGTATTAGCTCAATATCCGAAGCCAGGAAGTCAATTAGCAAAAGGTGAACGTATTTATTTAATTACTGTTCCCAAAGAGGAGATACGAATACCTGACCTTAGAGGAAAATCTCTTCGTGAAGCGATGGAGTATTGTACGGCATTAGGTATTTCTTTTAAACCAGTAGGCAGTGGTTTTGTAATCGAACAAAGTGAAACACCTAACACACCTTATACTGGTCAAATTTTAGAATTAAAGTTAAGTGATCAGGGAATTGATAACAACCCATCAGAAAAAGAGAATTCTCAAAGTTCTACAGCAAAATCAAATAGAAACGAGTGAAAACGGTTCGATGATGGTCTGAATATTTTTCAAACTGAACTTGTGTTAGATTACGCATTGGCTTGTTCTATCTTTATCATCACTTGAATATGATTAAAAGGAGTGATGGATAATCAAAGGGGGACAAATCGTGCGAAGAGTATCTCAAGTCACTGTTCGGAAAAGAATCTGGCTATCTTTCGTGATCGGGAGTTTTCTCTTTGTTTCACTCATTGGACGGCTTGGTTATGTTCAATTAGCAAAAGGACAATGGTTAGCGGATAAAGCAGAAGATTTATGGAGTCGGGATATTCCAGTTGAAGCCAAACGTGGTAAAATTTTTACTCGTGATGGTGAAGTATTAGCTTATAATGTTAGCGCTCCATCTGTCATGGCCATACCCGTTCAGATCAAGGATCCGAATTATACGGCAAAAGAGTTGGCGAATATCCTTGGAATGAATCAAGAAAAAATTTATAAATTAATTACGCAAAGAGAATTAATTGTTCGAGTCGCTCGGAAAATCCCTGAGGAAAAAGCGGTTCAAATCGAAAAATTAAAATTACCAGGGATTGCAATAACTGAAGAGAGCAAACGTTATTATCCTGAGAAAGATTTGGCCTCTCATGTTTTGGGTTTTGTCGGTATTGATAATCAAGGCTTGGCGGGTATTGAAGTCGTCTATGATGATTTACTAAAAGGAAAGAATGGAGCGATTTCCTTCTATGCTGATGCAAAAGGAAGGGAGATGCCTAATCAAAGTCAACGCTTCACTCCGCCAAAAAACGGTTATGATCTTGTGTTAACCATTGATAAAAATATACAATCCTATATCGAACGGGAATTAGACCAAGCTGTAGTGACCTATAATCCAGACCATGCAATCGCGATTGCGATGGACCCCAATACAGGGGAAATCTTGGGAATGGCTAGCAGGCCTAATTATGACCCGAGCCGGTTTAAAGAATATCCATCGGAAGTCTATAATCGCAATCTACCGATTTGGATGGCTTACGAACCAGGATCCACGTTTAAGATTATAACGTTGGCTGCATCATTACAGGAAAAAACGATTAACCTAGACGATCATTTTTTTGATCCGGGTTATATTAAAGTGGCGGATTCAACATTGCATTGCTGGAAAGATGGAGGTCATGGTTCGGAAACATTCTTACAAGTTGTTGAAAACTCATGCAACCCCGGTTTTGTTGTAATGGGACAAAAATTGGGTGGAGATAAACTTTATTCTTATATCAAAAATTTTGGTTTTGGTGAAAAGACAGGAATCGACCTTTATGGAGAACAAAAGGGTATTTTATTTAATCAAAAATCGATGTTAAATTCAGTGAATCTAGCAACAACATCGTTTGGTCAAGGGGTTTCGGTTACGCCGATTCAGCAAGTTGCAGCGGTAGCAGCTGCAATTAATGGTGGAAAATTATTAACGCCGCATTTGTTAAAAGAAGTACGTGATCCTGAAACTGGTGATGTACTAAAAACGATTCAACCACAGATAAAAAGACAAGTGATTTCTCCTGAAACATCGAAACAAGTTAGACAAACGTTAGAAAGTGTGGTTTCGAATGGAACGGGTCGAAATGCTTATATAGATGGCTATCGTATTGGTGGGAAGACGGGTACTGCTCAAAAAGTAGGACCTAATGGCGGATATTTAGATAACAATTATATTGTTTCCTTCATTGGTTTCGCACCCGCAGATAAACCTGAAGTGGTGATTTATGTAGCGATTGATAATCCGAAAGGAACCGTTCAGTTTGGTGGAACTGTTGCCGCACCGATTGTCAAAAATATTATTGATTCTACTTTGCAATACTTAGAAATACCAAAAAGAAAAGATCAGTTAGAGAAAAAATATCGTTACGGTATTGATATACCTTATGTAGAAGTACCCAATTTAATTGGTCAGACAAAAAATGATATCATTCAAAGCCTTTATACGAATTTCACTTTAGAAGTTGAAGGAACGGGTAATGTGGTACTTCAACAGATTCCAAAACCAGGAACTCGGGTCGAAAAAGGTTCTACTTTACGAATATATATGGGTGACAATCCGAAAAAAGGGGATTAAAATAGATTTGATATGATTGCCAGGGAAAATGGTTGCCTGGCTTTTCTGTTGGGTCTTATTGTTCCTGTTTTTGTCAATAATGAGAATAAGAATAACTGGAGGTTCGCCGGATGAAATTAAGCCAATTAATTGAGCCATTACTTACTGCAAAAACCATCGGAAATCTCGATATAGAAATAAATGGAATCGAAGTCGATTCACGGAAAGTTCAACCTGGGAGTGTATTTCTATGCTTACCTGGTTTCACTGCGGATGGTCACGATTTTGCGCCAAAGGCAATTGAAAACGGGGCAGTTGCACTGATCTGTGAACGTGAGTTATCAATCTCTGTTCCCCAAGTCATTGTAAAAGACAGCCGTTTTGCAATGGCGTTTTTGGCTGATCGCTTTTATGGTCATCCATCCCAGCAATTGAAAGTGATTGGTGTTACAGGAACAAATGGAAAAACAACAACGACCCATTTGATTGACAAAATTTTAACCGATCAAGGTAATACTACCGGTTTGATTGGAACGATTAAAATGAAGATCGGAAATGAGATATTTGATGTGAAAAATACCACACCAGATGCTCTTGAATTACAACGATCTTTGGCAAAGATGGTTGAGATCGGTTCGGATTATGCGGTGATGGAAGTCTCTTCCCATGCCCTAGATATGGGTAGAGTTCGTGGTGTCAAATATCATGTTGGGGTATTTACGAATCTGACCCAAGATCATTTAGACTATCATGTTACCATGGAGCAGTATCGCCATGCAAAGGGGCTTTTATTCTCTCAATTAGGGAATGTCTATTCTAACGAAGTATGTGAAAACCAATATGCCGTACTAAATGTGGATGATGAGGCCACTGAATATTATCGTAGAATTACATCTGCCCAAGTGATTACATATGGAATCGACCGTGATGCAGATGTTAAAGCAACAAACATCAAGATCTCCGCATACGGAAACGAATTTACGGTAGAAACATTTAAAGGTTCGATCGATCTCCAGTTAAAACTCGTTGGTAAATTCAACGTATACAATGCCTTAGCTGCGATTACCGTAGCATTGATTGAAGGCATAACTCTTGAATCGATTAAAAAAAGTTTAGAAGAAATTGACGGGATAGACGGCCGATTTGAACCTGTTGCATTGGGCCAAGACTTCGCCGTTTTAGTAGATTATGCTCACACTCCTGATAGTTTGGAAAATGTACTGAAGACCGTAAAAGAATTTGCAAAGGGTAAAATTTATTGTGTATTTGGAGCAGGTGGGGATCGAGATAAGACGAAGCGTCCATTAATGGGGAAAATTGCAGTTCAATATAGTGACGTGGCCGTTGTCACTTCTGATAATCCACGAACGGAGGATCCAGATCAAATCATCGAAGATATTTTAGCGGGAATACGTGAGATGAACACGGGAGCAGACAAATATGTTGCGATTGTCGATCGGAAAAAAGCGATTGAATACGCAATTCAAAAAGCAGAAAAGAATGATGTCATTGTAATCGCGGGAAAAGGACACGAAACATACCAAATTCTACATGACAAAGTCATTCATTTTGATGATCGGGAGATTGCAAGGGAAGCGATAAGGGGAAAACAACAATGAAATTGAAATTAAGAGAAGTCATTCAAGCAATATCTGGTACTGTAGTGCCAGCGCGAGTATCGGATGAGAGTATATACGGAATTAGCACAGATTCAAGAAAAATAGGGCAAGGAGAACTTTTCATTCCTCTAGTTGGGGAACAGTATGATGGTCATGACTATATCATAAATGTGATACAAAAAGGTGCGGTTGCCTCTTTGTGGAATCGTTCAAAATCGATCCCAGAAGGGATTACAATTCCACTTATTCTAGTGGAAGATACGTTAAAGGCGTTACAAGAATTAGCACGGTATTATCGAAACAAAGTGAATCCGAAAGTCGTTGGTGTAACGGGAAGCAACGGGAAGACCACGACGAAAGATTTAATTGCCTCTGTTTTATCGACCCATTATCGAGTACACAAAACAAAGGGGAATTATAATAATCATATTGGTGTTCCTCTTACTCTACTTAATATGCCAGAAGATACAGAAGTTGCCGTAATTGAGATGGGGATGAATAATCGCGGTGAAATCGAGATACTAACCCAGATTGCTTATCCTGATCTTGCAGTAATTACCAATATTGGCGAGTCCCATCTTGAATTTCTAAAAACCAGAGAAAATATCGCAGCAGCAAAATTAGAGATTACAAAAGGTTTAAAAGAAAATGGTATACTGATTCTAAATGGAGATGAACCACTTTTACGAACAGCAATGGAAAAACTAGATTCATCTTATCATGTGATTTGGGTAGGAAGTGAAACCGGAAATGATCGGTTTCCAATCGAGATCAGACAAAATTTAAATGATGTTCAATTTCGACATTCGTCTGGAGAAGAATATTCACTTCCTTTACTTGGGGTTCATAATGTGATCAATGGACTCATGGCGATTGAGGTCGGGATTCAACTCGGTGTTCCTCTTTCCAAAATTAAAGAAGGTTTAAAACATCCTGATTTAACCAGTATGCGCTTAGAAAAAACGATCACGAAAAACGGAAGTACATTAATTAATGATGCTTATAACGCAAGCCCTACTTCGATGAGAGCAAGCCTTCAGATACTTACAACTTTTCGCCAATACCAAAAAAGAATTGCCATATTAGGGGATATGTTTGAACTTGGAGAACAAGCAGAGTATTATCATCAAGAGATTGGCCAATTATGTGCTTCCTTAAAGCTTGATTTATTAGTGACTACAGGGCAATTAGGCAGATTGATTGCAAGTAGCGCAATCGAGCATGGAATGGAAAAGAGGCATGTATACCATTTTGAGAATGTCGATGAAATAGCTCCCTTTATCAATCAGCATTCTGATCCAGATTCAATTATTCTTGTTAAAGCTTCAAGGGGCATGCATCTAGAACGAGTGGTCCAGCAACTTCTTTCCTAAATCGCCTATTTATCTTCCAATCATTGGATTAGTTATTTTCTGAGGAAACAGAAGGAGAAGAGAACAATGGAACTTCGGATTATTATTTATACGATCATTGCGTCACTTTTAATATCGACTCTCCTTGGTCCTTTATTTATTCCCGTATTAAGAAGATTGAAGGCAGGACAGTCTATTCGTGAAGAAGGTCCAAAATCCCATCAAGCCAAATCTGGGACACCAACGATGGGTGGGATCATCATTTATTTAGCACTTATTTTTACTGTATTGAAATTCGCTCCACATACCACGAATCTCTACTTGTTATTATTTGTGACATTGGGGTTTGGTTTTCTAGGATTCTTAGATGACTTTATCAAAATCATCAAACGAAGGAACTTAGGGTTAACCGCCAGACAAAAATTGTTTGGCCAATTATTTATTGGAGTTGTGCTATACTATTTTTTGCAAAAACAAGGATTTGACACAGCACTTTATATTCCTGGACTATCTTGGGGAATTGATTTAAAATGGCTTTATTTTCCTTTTTTAATCTTTATGACCGTCGGGTCTTCCAACGCAGTCAATTTAACGGATGGAGTCGATGGATTGTTGGCAGGAAGTAGCGCGATTTCTTTCGGTGCTTTTTCGATCATTGCTTTAAGTAACTCTCAATTTGAAGTCGCCATTTTCGGTGCAGCCATGGTTGGCGCTGTGCTGGGATTTTTAATTTTTAATGCACATCCAGCGAAGGTCTTTATGGGAGACACCGGTTCGTTAGGAATTGGTGGTGCATTAGCGACCATGGCCATTCTGACCAAAACCGAACTATTACTGGTTATTATCGGTGGGGTATATGTGATAGAGACCTTATCGGTTATTATTCAAGTCATATCATTCCAAACCCGAGGAAAACGAGTCTTTCGCATGAGCCCAATTCATCATCATTTTGAACTTTCTGGTTGGACTGAATGGAAAGTTGTGATGGTCTTTTGGTTAGTGGGATTCATTTTTGCTGGCATTGGAGTTTATCTAGAGGTGTTGAGATAATGAATTTTAGAGATAAACAAATCATTGTTTTGGGATTAGCAAAGAGTGGGACAGCTGTTGCAAAGATATTACAAAAACTTGGAGCAAAGGTCATTGTAAATGACGCAAAGCCAGAGGAACAATGTAAGGGAAAAAATGAATTAGAGAGCTTAGGTATCAAGGTCATCTGTGGTTCTCACCCAGATGACTTAATTTCGTATGAAACTGATCTCGTCATTAAGAATCCAGGAATCCCATATCATATACCTCCAATTCAAACGGCGTTATCCTTACAGATCCCAGTGATTACAGAGGTAGAGGTGGCTTATCAACTATCAAAGGCTCCATTTATCGGGATTACCGGATCAAATGGGAAGACAACAACAACAACATTAATTGGTGAGATTATCGAACAAGCAGGATTAAATCCGATCGTTGCAGGCAATATTGGAACTGTCGTTAGTGAACAAGCATTTTTAGCCAATGAGAACCAAGTTCTTGTTACAGAACTTAGTTCGTTTCAACTAAAAGGTACTCAGTCATTTCGTCCAAAGATCGGGGTAATTATCAATATTTATCCTGCACATTTGGATTATCATAAATCAATGGAGGATTATATCTTATCAAAAGCCAAGCTGTTCCAGAATCAAACTCCTGAGGATTATGCTGTTTTGAATGTAGATTGTGAAGAATGTGTAAAATTGATTCCGTCGATAAAAAGTCAAATTTTCCAATTCTCAAAGAAATACGAAGTAGAGAGAGGAACTTATGTATCGAAAGGAATCATTTATTGGAAAGATCAAGAAAGAACAGAGTCTATACTTCCTGTATCTGAACTTTCCTTAAAAGGGGAACATAATGTAGAAAATGTGTTAGCTGCCATAACAGCAACTAGACTTTATGGTGTTGATGTAGAAATCATTCGGGAAGTTTTACGAGATTTTAAAGGTGTGGAACACCGATTAGAATTTGTTCGAACCACTCCCAATCAGGTAACATATTATAACGATTCCAAAGCAACCAATCCAACGGCAACGATTACAGCACTAAAATCATTTCCCCAAAAAGTGATTCTCATTGCAGGTGGTCTTGATCGTGGTATTGATTTTCATGAATTGATTGAACCCTTTGAACAACATGTCAAAGAATTGATCACCTTTGGCCAAACCGCCGAAAAACTTTCAAAGGTTGCCAAACTCGCAGGATTAGATCGCATTTACACCGTCGATAATGTAGATAGTGCAGTGGAATTAGCCGCTCGCACAGCCATTTCGGGTGATGTCGTTTTATTATCTCCGGCATGCGCAAGTTGGGATATGTTCTCCTCTTTTGAAGAACGAGGACGAATGTTTAAGGAAGCTGTGCATAAAATTTAGAGAGGCTGATACAAGCTGTACTACACACGATGGGGGTTTTATCAATGACAAAATCAAGATCAAATCCTGATTGGTGGATTATCCTTTCCACGATCTTGCTACTTGGAATCGGTATTGTGATGGTTTATAGTGCTAGTGCCGTATTGGCTTATCGTGAAGTTGGGGATTGGTATTTTTATGTGAAACGTCAAATTCTTTTTGCACTGTTAGGAATTGCAGCTTTATATGTCACGATAAATATTGATTATTGGGTATGGAAACAGTGGGCAAAAGTAGCACTGATGGTCAGCTTTGCCTTACTGATTTTAGTATTAATTCCTGGTGTTGGTTTAACAAGAGGTGGAGCAACCAGTTGGCTAGGTGTTGGTGCTTTTAGTATTCAGCCTTCCGAATTCACGAAACTAGGTATGATTATCTTTCTAGCGAAGTTCTTATCTGAACGACAAAATAAAATCATCTATTTCACCAAAGGGCTTTTGCCTCCCTTGGGAATTATTGGAGCTGCTTTTGCTTTAATCATGTTACAACCGGATTTAGGAACGGGTACTGTTTTAGTGGGAACATCGATTTTAATGATGTATGTTTCTGGTATGAGAATCAAACATCTCGTTGGTTTAGGATTAGTTGGAGTCGTGGGTTTTGCCGGGTTAATTGCTGCTGCTCCCTATCGGATGAAACGGATTTGGGCATTCTTAGATCCTTGGTCTGATCCGCTTGGTACTGGTTATCAGCTTATTCAATCCTTATATGCAATCGGACCGGGTGGATTATTAGGATTAGGCCTTGGGATGAGTCGGCAAAAACATCTCTATGTACCTGAGCCACAAACTGATTTTATCTTTGCGATTCTCTCAGAAGAACTGGGATTTATTGGAGGAGCTACGGTATTAATTCTGTTCCTCATTCTGTTTTGGCGGGGATTACGAGTAGCAATCACGGCTCCTGATCTATTTGGAAGTTTTCTTGCGACTGGTATTATTGGGATGGTTGCTATTCAAGTAATTATCAATATTGGTGTCGTCATCGGAATGTTTCCTGTTACTGGTATTACACTTCCATTATTAAGTTATGGTGGTTCTTCACTCACCTTAACCTTAACTGCAATTGGAATTTTACTAAATATTTCGCGATTTTCGCGTTAAATGTGGTGATGAGAAATGAAGGTTGTTTTATCTGGCGGAGGAACAGGAGGTCATATTTATCCAGCATTAGCAATGGCGAAGGAGATCAAAAAGCAGGTTCCTAACGCAGAATTTTTATATATTGGTTCAAAAAAAGGATTAGAAAAAGGGATCGTCGAAAAAGCAGGATTTTCTTTTGTTGAGATTGAGATTACTGGTTTTAAACGAAAACTATCTTTTGATAATGTCAAAACAATTTTACGTTTTTTAAAAGGTGTTCAAACATCAAAAAAATATCTCAGGGAGTTTCAACCTGATATTGTAATCGGAACTGGTGGCTATGTTTGTGGACCAGTTCTTTATGCTGCTAGTAAGGAAAAAATTCCAACCATCATTCATGAACAAAATGTAATACCAGGTCTAACAAATCAATTTCTTTCTCGTTTTGTTGATGTAGTAGCGATTAGCTTTGAAGGGGCAAGACCGTATTTTTCTAATGCGAAGAGAATTGAGTTGACAGGTAACCCTCGTGCAACTGAAGTTGTAAATGCGAATCCAATGAATGGATTTCAAGCATTGGGAATTTCGCCAAGTAAGAGAATTATTCTCTTTGTTGGTGGTAGTCGCGGTGCAAAAGCGATCAATGAAAGTTTTTTGGAAGTTTTACCTTCATTAACACAATATGAAGATTACCATTTTGTTTATGTAACAGGTGAAGTTCATTATGAAAATATTCAAAAAGAAATCAAAAACAGAGGGATTGATTTGAATCAATACTCCAATGTCTCGATTTTTCCATTTTTATATAACATGCCGGAAATTTTAGCTGCGACGAGTTTAATCGTTAGTCGTGCTGGTGCCTCAACATTAGCTGAGATTACGGCTTTGGGAGTCCCAGCCATATTAATCCCATCTCCTTATGTAACAAACAACCATCAAGAGAAAAACGCGAAGTGGTTAGAAGAACAAGGGGCAGCCAAAATGATTCGTGAAAAAGAATTAAATGGACAACTCCTTTTAGAAACCATTTTAGAGATGATGAACGAGCAAAATCGGGAAAAAGTGGTTCACGCGTCTAAAATGATTGGACAACCCGATGCTGCGGGTAGAATGGTGTCGATCATGAAGACATTATTGCATACAAAAAATTAGGCCGCTGTCACAAATTCGGTAAAAAGACATAATATATCGTATGACCCAGTGATATTTAGGGGGATAGTGTTTTATGAATTGGATTAACAGACTAAAACAAGCCAATGTCGGAGAAATATTTGAAAATGAACCCTTATCCAAACATACTTCGTGGAAAATAGGCGGAGTTGCCGATGGGTTCATTATTCCAAAAAATCGAGAAAAGTTAGTGGAAACCATTCTGATTTTAACTGAAGAGCAAATTCCATGGAAAGTGATAGGAAAAGGGTCAAATTTGCTTGTTCGCGATCGTGGTTATCGGGGAGCGATTCTTCATCTAGATTCTGCAGACTTCGAACAGATTGAATTTAATGAACATCATGTTTTAGTAGGTGCCAATGTTTCTATCATCCGTCTAGCAAATCTGGCGGCTAAAAAAAGCTTAACGGGCTTTGAGTTCGCAGGCGGTATTCCAGGAAAGATTGGTGGGGCGGTCTATATGAATGCTGGTGCCCATGGATCTGATATCTCAAAGATACTCGTTGAAGCAGAGATTCTTTTAGAAAACGGAAGAATTGTAAAATGGTCTAATCAAGAATTTGATTTTGCTTATCGAACATCGCGTTTACAGAAAGAAAAAGGAATTCTTTTATCTGTTCTTTTTCAATTGAAGCTTGGTGACCGAAAAGAAATTATTGAACAAATGGTACGATTTAAAGAACGTCGAACAAAGACACAACCATACCACCTACCTTGTGCTGGAAGTGTATTTCGTAATCCAGAGGGTGATTATGCTGCACGTTTAATCGAAGAACTTGGTTTAAAAGGTTATCAAATTGGTGGTGCGCAGATCTCTATGATGCATGCAAATTTTATTGTGAATGTAGGTCAAGCTACGGCGAATGATGTCCTCTCCTTAATTCAAACCGTTCAGGATAAAGTTTGGGAAGCTTATAAGATTAGGCTAAAACCTGAAGTGGAAGTGATTGGTGAGGGATAAATCGGAGGTGAAACTTTGGAAAGTTTTATCATCGAAGGTGGAAGACCTCTTTCAGGAAACATAAAAATACAAGGGGCGAAAAATGCTGCACTTCCGATTCTTGCAGCATCCCTTTTAGCTGAGGGGATACATCAAATCGATGACATTCCTCAACTATTAGATATTGATGTCATGGTTCAAATCCTAGCCAAACTAGGAGTGAATGTAAACCAAGAACAACATACGATTTCTTTAGATACTCGTTCAATAATATCAACAGAAGTACCTGAAGAATTGATGTCGCAAATGAGATCATCGATCTTTCTGATGGGACCTTTGCTGGCACGCTTTCATGAAGTTACCGTTTTCCGACCGGGTGGGTGTGCCATTGGTGAACGAAAAATAGACCTACATCTAAAAGGGTTAGAAGCATTAGGTGCAAAGATTGAGGAGTTAGAGAATCGGATTGTTTGTCGTACAGATCGATTACAAGGGGCCACGATTGTTCTCGATTATCCAAGTGTTGGGGCAACGGAGAACATTATGATGGCTGCTACTAGAGCGAAAGGGATAACAAAGATTATCCACGCTGCAAAAGAACCGGAGATAGTTGATTTACAGAATTTCCTGAATATGATGGGGGCAAGGGTCTCTGGGGCAGGAACTGAAGTGATTACCATTGAAGGTGTGGACCGACTTCATTCTGTACCCTATTACCAAATCATTCCTGATCGAATTGCTGCAGCTACATTTATGGCTGCTGTCGGAATGACTGGAGGGAAAATTGCCTTAAAGAATGTAATTCCGGCCCATTTATCAAAAGTAATTGAATATCTTCAATATGTTGGTATTGAATTTGAAAACGACAATGATAAAATGATTGTAACAAGAGAAAACCGTCGACTTAAAGCAGTAAAAAGAATTTTGACATCCCCCTATCCTGGTTTTCCAACGGATATGCAAGCTCAATTTATGGCTTTGTTGTCATTAGCGGATGGGGTGAGTATGATTGAAGAAACTGTCTTTGATTCCCGATATAAGCATGTCAAACAATTAATTTCAATGGGAGCAAAAATTGAAATAGAAGGTCGAGCAGCCATCATACAAGGAACAGATCGTTTATTCGGTACAGAAGTGAGAGCTTCTGATCTAAGGGCTGGTGCCGCATTAGTTCTTGCAGGTATGGCTGCTGAAGGGAAAACGACGGTTCGAGATATCTATCATATTGATCGTGGTTATGAGAATCTAGAAGCAATTTTACAATCTTTGGGTGCAAATATAGAGAGAATAAAGACTTTTTAGCGGCATATTTCATGCCGCTTTTTACGCGATAACCGTTAAGTACAAAGGATAAGGATGATGAAGTTGAGTTCGGTACAAACGATTCCTCCATACCGAAAGAAAATAGTGAAGCCAAAGCGAAGTCGAAGAGTTTTGAACCTTATATTATTTTTCTTTTTTGTTTTAGCTATTATTGCTTTTTTTAACTCATCCATTAGTAGAATTACAGATATACAAATTCAAGGGAATCATTTTCTTACGGAAAAAGAAATCTATGATCAAGGGAATCTTCGGTTGAATATGCAGTATTTCTTTTTAATCCCTTCATCCTTAGAAGAAAAACTAGCAAAATTGCAGGAAATAAAAAAAGTTGAGATTCAAAAAGTGTTTCCTAGTAAGTTAAAGATTTCAATCGTAGAGTATCAACCGATTGCTTTTTTGCAGCAAAAAAACAATGAATGGTTACCTATCTTAGAAAATGGTTATCTCGTTCCAAAACCGATGAATGGTCAGTTTATGAATGGACCCTTAATCACAGAATGGAAGGATCAACGATTACTTTCGAAATTGGCGGATCAATTAAAAAAAATTCAACCCGTTATTCTAGATCAGATTTCTGAAATCCGTCAAAATGGACAAGTTGATGATCCTTCCCAACTTTTACTGATTATGAATGAGGGGTATAAAGTCCATGTATCCCTTGAAAAACTAGCAAACAATTTGAATCTTTACCCAAGTATTATTGAAAATGTGAAAGAAAAAACGACAAAACTAGGCGATATTTATATGCTTGAATCCATTCGTTTTGAGGAATTTAAAGACAGTGGTGATCATTCATGAAAGTGAGTAAGTTACACCTCTATTTAAGCATTGTTCTATTATTTTTAGGCTTTTTAGTAGGATTTCAGTATCAGTTGACAAATAAACGAACAATGACTGATATAGCTTATTCTTGGAATAAAGAACAACAAATCCAGGAAAAACTAATCCGTCAAAAAGAAGAGAATAAAAAATTGGAAGAGCAAATTCGAGAAGTAGAAGATCAGATCCATAGTATCGAACAAAAGGCTCAAGCAAACCAAGATGAAGCAACTAAGATCCATGAAACGCTCGATTATAGTCGGATGTTGGCTGGTCTCATGGATGTGGAAGGACCAGGTCTTATTGTTACGTTGAATGATAGCAAAAAAGCAAAAGAGATGTCTGGTGATGTATCTAGTTATATCGTTCATGAACAGGATTTACGCAGAGTGGTGAATGAATTATTTGCCTCAGGTGCAGAGGCTATTAGTGTCAACGGAGAGCGAATGATTAGTACGAGTACCATTAAATGTGTGGGACCAACGATTCTCGTGAATTCAATTAAGAAAGCACCTCCATTTGAAATCAAAGCGATCGGCGACCCTGATACACTATTAAAAGGCTTAGAGTTACCAGGTGGGGTATTAGATACATTGCGGATCTGGGAAATTCAAATCACAACCCAAAAAGTGGACAAAGTTGTTATCCCACGTTATATGGGAACAATTGAAACAAATAAATTGTCCTTATTACACACATCTCAGGCAGAGGAATGATCGAAAGATGTTTCATCTAAAACGGAAGATACCATTAGCGATTACCATAATTAGTATGACGATCGGTTTTATGATCTCTATTCAATATCATTCCACACAGGAATTATTAACCTTGAATTCAAGAGATATTACTGAACTTCGGACAGACCTAAGTAAAGAGATGGAAAGAAAAGAGGCTCTTTTAAAAGATTTGGAGAAGAAGCAGGAACTTTTGTCTCAATATAAAAATAATAGTAAGAATCAAGAAACCACGGATATCATGAAGGAAGAATTAAATAAGGCAGAAATAATGGCTGGTTTACTGCCAGTAAAGGGGAAAGGTTTGATCATCACGATAAAATCTAATGGTCAAACGAGCTCTGATCAAGCAATTGAGAATTTAGTGGTTGATGATGATTTACGAACGCTTGTGAACGAATTATTAGCGAATGGGGCCCAAGCGATTTCAATAAATGGCCAAAGACTTGTATCCAATTCAGCGATTCGAAATGTAGGAAATCAAATTCAAGTGAATAATCAGTTTATTCACTTTCCTTACCAAATCAATGCCATTGGCGATCAAGAAAATATGAAAGCTGGATTACAGGTGGCTGGGTTATTTGATTATTTTAAACTATTAAAAAAAGAGTTGAGTATAGAGAAACGTGATGTTGTTGAAGTTCCAGCTTATGTAGGCGACTTCCATCCAAAATATATGAAACCGGTAAAAGCAGGTGAAAAATAATG
Organism: Tepidibacillus fermentans; assembly: GCF_004342885.1. NCBI lineage: Bacteria > Bacillati > Bacillota > Bacilli > Caryophanales > Bacillaceae > Tepidibacillus > Tepidibacillus fermentans. The sequence continues at coordinate 70,060 of NZ_SMAB01000001.1, read as the reverse complement.
TGGCTACCTATTTTAGCTCTATTTATTGGACTTTTTTTAGGATTTCATTCTGATATTCATATTCCTGAAGCATATAGTAATTACCTATCCATTGCTGTATTGGCTGCTTTAGATACGGTTTTTGGCGGTATACGTGCTAATTTGCAAAAAACGTTTGACACCACTGTTTTTATATCAGGTTTCTTTTTTAACACCTTACTTGCTGCGGGTATTGTTTTTATAGGCGTACAATTAGGGGTTGATCTTTATTTAGCAGCCATTGTTGCTTTTGGTGTGAGATTATTTAACAACATTGCAGTAATACGCCGAATTTTGTTAGACAAATTTTCAAAAACAGGACAAAAGACACAAGGATAGGTATTTATGTTCATTTTCTTTTTTTTTCTAAAAAAAAATTAGAAAAAATCATCGAAAAAAAAGGGAAAATGGAAATTATGTTGAATTAATTAAAAATAGTATATTTGAATAAGTTGTGTCATTACAATTTTGTTCTACGTTAACCTGTTTTGTCGTTTTATAATAGAATTGAATCAATTGAAAAAATGAAGGAGGTGCCACAGGTTGGGCAACAACGACGTAATAGTCAGTCTAGACATCGGTACGTCCAAGGTTCGAGTAATCATTGGCGAAATGAATAAAGGATCATTAAATATCATTGGAGTAGGAACGGCTGACTCCGTTGGAATTAAAAAGGGAGCAATTGTCGATATTGACCAAACGGTACAATCGATTCGCCAAGCAGTGGATCATGCAGAGAGAATGGTAGGAATTACAATAGAAGATGTGTATGTGGGTATCTCTGGTAATCATATAGAATTAGAAGTGGGTCATGGCATAGTCGCTGTATCTAGTGAAGATCGGGAAATTGGTGATGTAGATATAGATCGAGTGATTCAGGCCTCAAAAGTAATTCCTTTGACTCCTGATCGGGAGATTATTGATGTGGTTCCTAAACAATTTATGGTTGATGGTTTAAATAATATTAACGATCCAAGTGGAATGATTGGGATCCGTCTAGAGGTAGAGACGACCATTATAACTGGAGCCAAAACCATCATACATAATTTAGTACGTACAATTGAAAAAGCGGGACTGAAAATAGCTGGGTTTATCTTAATGCCATTAGCAACCAGTCAAGTTGCTCTATCTAAAGACGAAATGAATCTTGGAGTCGCATTAATCGATATGGGAGAAGGAGTAACCACAATCTCTGTTTACGAGCAAGGTGGTTTAGCGAAGATGAGTGTATTACCTATTGGGGGGGAATACATTACAAATGATATATCGATTGGACTTCGAACACAGCTTGACATTGCTGAAAGGGTCAAAATAAAATATGGTATCGCCAGTATTGAAGAGGCTTCAGAAGACGTCAGATTTAAAGTCGCACGTATTGGTAGTAATGTTGAGAAAGAGTTTAGTCAAAAAGACATTGCTTATATTATTGAACCACGGGTTCGAGAAATGTTCGAGTTGGTTCAACAAGAAATCTATCGAATGGGTTATACGAATGAATTAGCAGGGGGCTATGTTCTAACAGGTGGAGTTGTTGCGATGAATGGCATTTTATCGATCGCCCAAGAAGAGTTTCGTTCATCTGTACGAATTTCTATGCCCGATTACATTGGCGTTAGAGACCCCTCTTACACGAGTGGAGTCGGTTTAATCCTCTATGCATCAAAACGATTCAAAAAAACAAGTAGTCAAGTGAAACAAGCCGTATCTACTGCACCTTCAAAACAATCTACTCGTAAGTCAAAAGGAGTAAGCCCTTTTGAACGTGTGAAAAATTGGTTTAGTGAATTTATTTAATCATCAAGAAATGCGTTCCTATGATAAGTAAGGGGGATATTCATGTTAGAATTTGATCTTGAAATGGAGCAATTAGCCCAAATTAAAGTAATCGGTGTCGGCGGCGGAGGAAGCAATGCGGTTAACCGTATGATCGAGGCAGGAGTAAAAGGTGTTGAGTTTATTGCTGTAAATACAGATGCACAAGCATTACACCGTTCATTAGCTGAACACAAATCACAGATTGGTGAAAAATTAACAAGAGGATTAGGAGCTGGTGCAAATCCGGAAATCGGTAAAAAAGCAGCAGAAGAAAGTAGAGAAGTCCTTGAAAATCTATTAAAAGGAGCAGACATGGTTTTTGTCACAGCAGGTATGGGTGGTGGAACAGGAACCGGTGCAGCCCCCGTTATTGCAGAGATAGCAAAGGAACTTGGCGCCCTTACTGTTGGTGTTGTCACTCGTCCATTTACTTTTGAAGGAAGAAAAAGACAAGCTCAAGCTGAATTAGGTATTGCTGCTCTAAAAGAAAAAGTAGATACCTTAATTGTGATTCCAAATGATCGATTATTAGAAATTGTGGATAAAAATACACCAATGTTGGAAGCTTTTAGACAAGCAGATAATGTATTGCGTCAAGGGGTACAAGGAATTTCAGATTTAATTGCAGTTCCTGGTTTAATCAATTTAGACTTTGCTGATGTAAAAACAATTATGACAGAAAAAGGTTCTGCTTTAATGGGTATTGGGATTGCTACCGGAGAAAATCGTGCGGCTGAAGCAGCAAAAAAGGCGATTTGTAGTCCGCTTCTTGAGACATCAATCAATGGGGCAAAAGGTGTATTGATGAATATTACCGGTGGAACCAACTTAAGTCTTTACGAAGTAAATGAAGCTGCGGATATCGTTGCATCTTCTTCTGATCCAGATGTGAATATGATTTTTGGTGCAGTAATCAATGAGAACCTAAAAGATGAAATCATCGTTACAGTGATTGCTACGGGCTTTGATGATGATAAAACTGGACAACCTTCTTCAAAATCGGTGAAGGATCATCATTCAAGTAATAAAGGAAATGTAAACATTAAGCCATTTAATTCACAAATTAGCGATAACCTTGATATTCCGACATTTTTAAGAAACCGAAATAAATCAATTGACTAAGCTGAAATAGACCACAATGGTCTATTTTTTTTACAAGCCAAGATTATTAGGTTTGTATATTCCATAAGCAGTGACATAGCACGACTAGCAGCTTTAGCTGCATAGTGTGACTTGTACACTTTGTGTGCTTTTGGGAGTGTATTTCTTTCTTATCGTTCTTCATTCAAAAGAAATACACGGACAACGGAGCGCGTTGGAATATACAAACCTATTTTTATAATATTAAATTTTGGTTTTTCGCTAAAAAATTTGATATGTTGACAAAAAAAATAAGAGCTTGTCGGCAAGTTTAGACAGACTTTGAATATATTTTTATTATATACTTTTCTCATTCTTAAAAGTTTTGGGACTTATTGAGATTGAAAAGTTGATAGGGATAAGGGGCGGCTAAGATGGTTTTTTATGCCGATTTGATCTTTTTATTCAATCTTGTTATTGATTATTTGATCCTTTGGACAACAGGGAAATTCCTTCATTTAAAGGTGAAGAAACTACATTTATTTTTAAGTGCTGGAATTGGTGCTTTTTATACGTTTGTATTCCTTATGCCTGCTCTTACCATTTTTCATCTTCTATTAACCAAAATCATAGTTTCTATACTTATGGTTTGGATTTCCTTTCGATTTATTCATCTTGTTCATTTTATTCGTGCAATCGCAACATTTTACTTTGTGTCCTTTGTTTTTGGCGGGGGTGTATTTGGACTTCAATACCTTCTCCAGATTGATCACGAAATCATCAATGGGATTTATGTCACACACTCATCTGGTTCATATATCTATTTCCTTTTTCTAGTCATTTCACCACTCATGGTATGGATATTCTCGAAGAAGACATACCATTCCATAGAAAGAAAAACATCCATACAACAGGATTTGGTCGATCTTGAATTAACGATACTGGATCAATTCTTTCATTGTAAAGGATTAGTTGATACGGGGAATCAACTCTATGACCCCATTACGCGAAAGCCAGTTTTAGTCATAGAAGCAAAGGATCTTACTTTCTTACCTGATATTCTTTATCAAACATTTGTTTCTCGAGAATTTGAATTAGAGAAGTTTGAACAAATCGTTGATCAGATCGATCCAATTTGGTTATCTAGGATTCATCTGATTCCATTTCGTAGTGTTGCAAAAGAAATGCAGTTTTTATTGGCATTGCGTCCAGATAAGGTGGTGATTCATAACAGAGAAAAATTAGTGGAAACGAACACGGTTTTAATTGGCTTAGATTTTGGTTTATTGTCCATCGATCGGTCGTATCAAGCGATTATTCATCCGGAATTATTAATTGCATCATAAAAATATCGTTATTCAAGGGGGTCTCAAATGATTACAAAATGGAAGATCCAATTGATGCTTGTATGGTATCGAATTTTATTTTTACTTGGTCTTAAGTCAGAGGAAGTCTATTATATTGGCGGAAGTGATACCCTTCCACCTCCGTTAACAAAGGAAGAGGAAGAACTCCTATTAGAAAAACTGCCAACAGGAGATTCGGCGGCCAAATCAATGTTAATTGAAAGGAACCTTCGGCTTGTTGTTTATATTGCAAGAAAGTTTGATAACACGGGTGTAAGTATTGAAGATTTGGTTTCGATTGGATCGATTGGTCTCATTAAAGCGGTAAATACCTTTGATATCGACAAAAATATTAAATTGGCTACTTATGCTTCTCGTTGTATTGAAAATGAAATCCTGATGTATTTACGACGAAGTAATAAAATGAAAACAGAGGTCTCTTTTGATGAACCGCTAAATATTGATTGGGATGGAAATGAATTATTATTATCTGATATATTAGGCACAGAAAATGATACGATCTTCCGCAATATTGAAGATGAAGTCGACAAAAAATTATTAAAAAAAGCATTAGAAAAGTTAAGTGATCGCGAAAAAATGATTATGGAACTTCGTTTTGGCTTAAAAGATGGTGTTGAAAAAACACAAAAAGATGTTGCAGATATGCTAGGAATCTCACAATCTTATATATCTCGACTTGAAAAACGAATAATCAGACGATTACGAAAAGAATTTAATAAGATGATCTAAAGCATAAAATTTTCCCTCCAAGGAGATACTTTACATATCTGTATCTCCGATAGGAGGGAGAAGAATGTCAAGAAGCAAAGTTGAAATATGCGGTGTGGATACATCTAAATTACCTGTCTTAAAAAACGATGTAATGAGAGAACTATTTGTTAAACTCCAAAACGGAGATCTTTCTGCGAGAGAACAACTCATAAATGGAAATCTTCGATTAGTATTAAGCGTGATTCAACGCTTTAATAATCGAGGAGAATATGTGGATGATCTATTTCAAGTCGGATGTATCGGTTTAATGAAAGCAATTGATAACTTTGACTTAAGTCAAAATGTGAAATTCTCCACCTACGCGGTTCCTATGATTATTGGCGAAATCCGTCGTTATCTTCGAGATAACAATCCAATTCGTGTATCTAGATCTTTAAGGGATATCGCCTATAAGGCTTTACAAGTCCGAGATGCACTAACGAATCAAAAAGCTTGTGAACCTTCTATTTATGAAATATCCGAGGTATTAAATGTACCAAAAGAGGACGTAGTCTTTGCTTTAGACGCGATTCAAGATCCAGTTTCCTTATTTGAACCGATTTACCATGATGGGGGAGACCCGATCTATGTTATGGACCAGATTAGCGATGATAAGAATAAAGATGTTCAATGGGTAGAGGAAATCGCGTTAAAACAAGCTCTTGAACAATTAAATGATCGTGAGAAAATGATTCTTTCGATGCGATTTTATGAAGGCAAGACTCAGATGGAAGTAGCTGGGGAGATTGGGATATCCCAAGCCCAGGTATCAAGATTAGAAAAAGCAGCCATTAACCAAATGCAAAAGCATATTAAATCTTGATTTGATCTTCGTACATTTTTCGCCTATCTTTCATATATATATTAAAAGACCAGAAAAAGATAGGTGAGTGACATGATTAAAATTTCTGAGTTCCAGACGAAGGATGTTGTCAATATTTATGATGGCAAAAAACTCGGCACTGTCCAAGATATTGAAATTGATTTAAAAACTGGTCGAGTAGAGGCATTGGTGATCCCAAACCAAGGCAAGTTGTTTGGCCTTTTTGGTAATGGTACAGAGTATATTATTCCTTGGAGGAATATTGTAAAGATTGGTCTTGATGTGGTATTGGTGAAACTGGATGATCATCGCTCTTTTCGATCTTTAGAATCGAATGAGGATTCAGATCCATTTAAAAAATATTAAATGAACGATGACAAGGAGATTTTCCTTGTCTTTTTTTTTGATTTTATACACGAACAACGGAGCGTGTTGAAATATACAAACCTATTTTTATCTTGTTCATATGCTATATTTAATGATGAAAGTCATTATGATAAAATGTGGTAAAGGAGTGCATGACATGGAACCGTTTCAATTAAAGGAACAACCGATTCCACATTTCGTAATTGATTCTTGGCAAAAACTCGTACCTGGATTAACTGTAGGATTTAGTACGAAAAAAGGTGGAGTGAGTCAAGAACCTTACGCGACGATGAATTTAGCCCTACATGTAAATGACAATCAAGAAGATGTGATTACAAATCGAAAAATTTTAGCTGATGCTTTAGGTTTTTCTTTTGATGCTTGGACATCAGCAGAACAGATTCATGGAAATCATATTGAAATCATTTCAAAAAATGAACGGGGAAAAGGTCGGTTAACGAGAGAAGATGCCATCCAAGTCACGGATGGAATTGTTACCTCTGAATCTGATATATTACTTACTTCCTTTTATGCGGATTGTGTTCCTTTATTTTTCCTCGATCCAATAAAAAAAGTGATTGGTCTTGCTCATGCAGGTTGGAAAGGAACACAATTGAAAATAGCAGAAAAAATGGTTGAAACTTTTGTAACTCATTATGGTTCGAATCGTGATGATATTCGTGTTGCGATTGGTCCATCGATTGGACAATGTTGTTATGAAGTTGATGCTCGAGTGATTCAACCTATACAATCTACTTTTTCAATGATTACAGAAGAAATGATCTTTGATAAGCAAAACGGTCACTATGATTTAGATTTAAAAAAATTAAACCAACAAATACTAATTCAGGCAGGAATTTTGCCGAATCATATCGAAATTTCTTCATATTGTACAAGTTGTGATCATCATTTATTTTTCTCTCACCGAAAAGATCATGGGAAAACGGGTCGAATGGCGGCTTGGATTGGCTTAAGGAAGGAAGATTAATTCGATGTCTTTAATGGAAAATATTCAACAAGTAAAGCAAAAAATTAAAAAAGCGTGCGAAATTAGCCAAAGAAACGAAAATGAGATTAAAATGATCGCAGTGACCAAATATGTTGACATCGAGCAAACGAGGGAAATACTTGAATTAGGGATTCAGCATATTGGGGAGAACAGGGTTCAACATGCGCTCCCGAAATACGAAGCACTATCATCAATGGGAGTTTGGCATTTTATCGGTCATTTGCAAACCAATAAAGTGAAACAAGTGATCGGAAAGTTCGATTATATTCATTCTTTGGATCGGCTTTCTTTGGCAGAAGCCATCGATAAGCGGGCAAAACAACTCCAAACCAAAGTGAAATGTTTTATTCAAGTAAATATATCCGGTGAAGAGAGCAAAGGTGGTGTTAATCCAGCTGAACTCATCGATTTTTGTAAGTCAATTCGACAATATGATTCCATACAAGTCATTGGTTTTATGACAATGGCACCTAATATTAAGAATCAAGATTTGATTCGCTCTGTATTTAGGGGGCTGCGGGAATGGAGAGATCAGATTAACCAAGAGAAAATTTTTTCAGAGCCTTTAGAAGAGTTATCGATGGGGATGTCCAACGACTTTGAAATTGCGATTGAAGAAGGAGCAACTTTTATCCGTTTAGGAACCGTGTTATTTAAAAATTAAAGCAAAATGAAAGGTGGAGGAATTTTTATGATGGGGAAATTAATGGGTTTTCTTGGTTTAAACGATGAGGATGAAGAGATCATGGAAGAGCCAGAAGAGAGGGTAAGAGAAGAAGAATTTTTGCCAAGCCGTAAACAAAAAAATAACGTGATCAGCTTACATAGTCAGAAAAACGTAAAAGTGATTTTATCAGAACCACGATCCTATGAAGAGGCTCAACAAATCGCAGATTATTTACGTTCACATCGTCCAGTAATCGTAAATCTTCAACGAATGAATTCAGATCAAGCAAGGCGAGTGGTTGATTTCTTAAGTGGGTGTGTCTATGCCTTAAATGGAGAGATTTCAAAAGTTGGAGCCAGTATTTTTGTCTGCACGCCAGAGAATATTGATATTGAAGGTACAATTACAGAAATGATCCAAGAATAGTAGAATAAAAGTGTAAAGGGTGACAGCATGATTTCCTTATTAACACAAATAATCCAATTTGCGTATAATATATATTTTTACATGATTTTTGTGTATATTTTAATGTCATGGATTCCTCAGATGGCCCAAAGTCCAATTGGGGAATTATTGGCTCGATTAGTTGAACCTTATTTACGTCCATTTCGCAGGTTCATACCACCGATTGGTATGATCGACATTTCTCCGATTGTTGCTATATTTGCATTAAAGTTTATCTATTTAGGTGCCTTATCCATTCTGAACTATATTTTTGTATTGACGAGGTAACAACGATGGGGATCGAACATATACTGAATCACTATCGTAAAGAAGAGCTACCCTTTGTTGAAAGAATGATCGATTCCTGTGAGCGAGTTCTGCGTAACCATCAGCCGATCAGAACTGATTTCGTTGATCCAAGACAAAAGGTGATTATCGAAAACATCGTTAATTCTTACATGGATTTGACGATGTTTTTTGATGGGGGCTATGAACAAGCAGAGCGAGGAAGGGTTCTGATTGCCCCTTCCTATTATATTTTTGATCAAGAAGAATTAGGACTTCATTTTTTTCAAATTCTAGGTGAAAATAAATTTTTTGAACTTACACATCAAAATGTGTTAGGGGCCTTATTAAATATTGGATTGAAACGAGAAAAATTTGGTGACATTTTAATCACGGATACAACAAAACAATTTATCGTCGCAAGTGAAGTGGCAGATTATGTGAGAATGGAATTAAAGCAAATTGGTAAAACCAAGATTTATTTAGAGTCGATACCAAGGAATCAACTGAATCCTCCATCCATTCAATATGAGATTCAACAATTTTCCGTATCTTCTTTGCGGATCGATGCTATAGTAGCACAAGTATTTCACCAATCTCGTTCAAAAGTAGTAGAATGGATTAAGGGAAAACATGTAAAAGTGAATTGGCAAATCATTGACCAAGTGGATTATAAATTAGAAGTTGGAGACATGGTCTCACTAAGAAAATTTGGACGCTTTAAACTCTTAGAAGAAGAAGGAATCACGAAAAAAGGTCGAATGTTGATAAAGGTTGGTAAAATCATTTAAAAAATATTGTAAGAATATGAAGGATTTTTTATTTGAATGTCGAAGTTTGAAATTGACCAGATCATACAGATCACATATTTTGATTGGAGGTGTTTTTGGTGCCTTTAACCCCGCTAGATATCCATAATAAAGAATTTAGTAAAGCTTTTCGTGGTTATGATGAAGATGAAGTTAATGAATTCCTTGATCAGATTATTAAGGATTATGAAGCATTAATCCGTCAAAATAAAGATCTAGAGGAAAAAATCCTTCAGGCGAATGAAAGATTGCAACATTTTGCCAATATTGAAGAAAGCTTGAGCAAGTCAATCATTGTTGCGCAAGAGGCGGCTGAAGAACTAAAAGCGAATGCGAAAAAAGAAGCCCAATTGATCGTCAAAGAAGCTGAGAAAAATGCCGATCGTATTATTAATGAAGCATTGATTAAATCAAGAACAATCGCTTTAGAAATTGAAGAACTAAAGAAAAAAGCAAGTATTTATCGGACGCGTTTTCGTACTTTGTTAGAAGCACAGTTAGAAATGCTTAGTGAAAAGACTTGGGATGAACTTGAACAACTTGAACCGCTAGAAAAAGTAGAAAAAGACAAAATTGACGTATAAATATTGACTTTCTGTCTATAATTATGTATATTCTTACATTATAAATTGATAGAAAAAAGCTGTGATTGGGACACGTTTCATAAAATGGATTCTCAGCGAGCTAGGGAATGGTGTAAGCCTAGTAATCTCATTTTATAGAAATATCACCTAGGAGCTGCTTTCCGAAAGCAGTACTGCGAGTAGGAAAAGTCGGTTTAGACCGTTATTCTTTTGAGTGGCTTTTTAGCTATTAGGGTGGTACCGCGGGTTACCTTCTCGTCCCTAGATTGGGATGGGAAGGTTTTTTCATTTTATTGACTTGTTCAATCCAATAGATAATCAATAAATGGTAAGGAGTGAAGAAGGGTGGATTATACAAACACATTAAATCTATTAAAGACCGAATTTCCAATGCGAGGTAACCTACCTAACAAAGAACCAGAAATCCAAAAATGGTGGGATGAAATCGATATCTATCACATGGTTCAAGAAAAACAAAAAGGAAAACCAAAGTTTATCCTTCATGATGGACCTCCTTATGCAAACGGGGATATCCATATCGGTCATGCCTTGAATAAGGTATTAAAAGACTTTATCGTGCGTTTTAAAACGATGCAAGGATATGATGCCCCGTATGTTCCTGGCTGGGATACACATGGTTTGCCGATCGAACATGCAATTATCAAGACGCAAAAAATCAACCGTCATGAAATTGGACCAATCGAGTTCCGAAACATGTGTCGGGATTATGCTCTTTCTTATGTAGAAAAGCAAAAAAGTCAGTTTAAACGACTAGGAGTACGCGGTGATTTTGACAACCCGTATATCACCTTAAAACCGGAATATGAAGCTAGACAACTTCGAGTCTTCGGTGAGATGGCGAAAAAAGGTTTAATCTATAAAGGATTAAAGCCTGTTTATTGGTCACCATCATCAGAGTCTGCATTGGCTGAAGCGGAGATTGAGTACAAAGAGAAAAAATCAGCATCTATTTATGTGGCATTTGAAGTGGTAGATGGAAAAGGTAAACTACCAGAAGGTTCGAATATCGTGATTTGGACCACAACGCCATGGACAATTCCTGCGAACCTAGGAATTTCGCTCCATCCCGAATATCAATATGTTCTTTTTAATGCGAACAACCAACAATACCTTGTTGCAAAAGAGTTATTAGATCATGTGAAAGCGGAAGTTGGCTTTGAAGAAGTTGAAATCCTTCAAGAATTCAAAGGGGAAGAATTAGAAGGTATCTTAGCGAAACATCCATTCTATGATCGCACATCTTTAGTGATGCTAGGTGAACATGTCACATTAGATGCTGGTACGGGTTGTGTTCATACTGCACCTGGGCACGGGGAAGATGACTTCTATGTTGGTCAAAAATATGGCCTTGATGTCTTATCGCCGATTGATGATCAAGGGAAGTTCACGAAAGAAGCCCCAGGTTTTGAAGGGATGTTCTATGAGGATGCCAACAAAGAAGTCACGAAGAAGCTAGATGAAGCTGGCAAATTGTTAAAACTTGGTTTTATCAAACACCAATATCCTCATGATTGGCGTTCTAAGCAACCGGTGATTTTTCGTGCGACAGAGCAATGGTTTGCTTCTATTGATAAGATTCGCCAACAAATGTTGGATGAAATTAAAAATGTGAAATGGGTACCACATTGGGGTGAGCAACGTCTTCACAATATGATCGCTGATCGTGGAGATTGGTGTATTTCCCGTCAACGGATTTGGGGTGTGCCGATTCCAATTTTCTATTGTCAGGATTGTGGAGAAACGATTCTGAATGATGATACCATCAATCATTTAATCAAACTGGTGGAAAAAGAAGGAACCAATGTTTGGTTCGCAAGGGAAGCGAGTGAATTGATGCCAGAGGGAACAACATGTCCATCCTGTGGTGGAACACATTTCCGCAAAGAAACCGATATTATGGATGTTTGGTTTGACTCTGGATCTAGTCATGAAGGTGTCCTTGATCAACGAGAAGAACTTCGTCGTCCAGCTGATCTCTATCTCGAAGGTTCTGACCAATATCGTGGTTGGTTTAACTCTTCACTATCAACAAGTGTTGCAGTAACAGGAAAAGCACCTTACAAGGCGGTATTAAGCCATGGCTTTACATTAGATGGCGAAGGTAGAAAAATGTCCAAATCATTAGGAAACGTGATTGTTCCCCAAAAGATTATGGATCAATTAGGAGCAGATATTCTTCGTTTATGGGTAGCATCGGTTGACTACCAAGCAGATGTACGCATTTCTGATAATATTTTGAAACAGATCTCAGAAGTTTATCGTAAGATTCGCAACACTCTGCGTTTCTTAGTCGGTAATTTAGAAGGGTTTGATCCTAAAAAAGATCCTGTACCACTTGAAAAAATGAATGAGTTGGATAAATTTGCTATGATGAAAACAAAGCAACTCATTGAAAAAGCGATCAAAGCGTATGATGAGTATGAGTTCCATACTGTTTATCAGTCGATTCATAACTTCTGTACTGTCGATATGAGTGCATTCTACTTAGATATTATTAAGGATCGTCTTTACATTGAACCGATGCACTCTCCTTCAAGAAAGGCCGCACAAACGGTACTTTATGAAGTGTTATTGGCCTTGGTAAAACTAATTGCACCAATCCTTCCACATACTGCTGATGAAGTATGGAAGTATATTCCTAGTATTGAGGAGATCAGTGTTCAATTAACAGAAATGCCTAATTGGTCCCATATTGAAGTTGATCAAAAATTAATGGTAAAATGGAATCAATTCTTAAACGTTCGTGACGAAGTCTTAAAAGCCTTAGAAGTGGCAAGAAAAGATAAAGTCATTGGTCATTCCTTACAAGCAGCGGTGAACATCTATCCTTCTAAAGAAGTTGCGGAGCTTCTAAGTCAATTTGATGAGTTAGATAAGTTATTTATCGTTTCCCAAGTATATGTCCATGAACATGTAGCTCCAGCAGAAGCAATGCAACTAGAAGGGATTAGCGTTCTAGTTCAGCCTGCGGAAGGAGAGAAGTGTCAACGTTGTTGGGTAGTAAGCCCAGAGGTTGGTAAGAAACATGAAGAACTCTGCCCAAGTTGTGCAGATATTGTAGAGAAACATTACAGTCATTTAGTTGCAGAGTAAGTGAATCGACAATAATAAAAGCTTAGGATATCCGTGTCCTAAGCTTTTTTGTGTTATCATGCCAAGTTTTTTCTTTTTGTTCTTATTATTGAGCAAATTTTGTTCCTGCATGTGTAGATATGGTAAAAATGCGTAAACTATGGATAATGACATAGGAGGTAGGGAGATGAACGATAAGCCTCGCAATAATGGTGACAAAGATCTAAAAGACGTAAATGAAATAAAAGATGCTGAAATAAACGATGTTGAAAAGAATAGGAACGAGGAAAAGCACTATTCTTTAGAATGGATTGGAAAGAAGGTTGACGAATTAGGGGTTCAACTAGAGCGAGTTCAGATTGCCGATTATGTTGCATTATTGAATCGACCTCGACGTTTATTTATATTAAATCTTGTTTCAGGAATTGCTCGAGGAATTGGGATTGCTTTAGGATTTACAGTGTTTGCGGCAACGATTATTTATATTTTACAAAGATTGGGTGCATTAAATTTGCCGATTATAGGGGATTATATAGCAGATATCGTAAAAATTGTTCAAGCACAATTAAATATGGATCGAAGTTTTCGGTGAAAAAGAGGTGTTTTTATTGATGGATAAAAAGGACTTGGCACATTTTAAGGAATTATTACTCGCAGAAAGAAATTCAATTCTACACCAGTTCCAAGTGAACAATAGCTTTGGCTTAGATGAGAATCTGAATGATTCGATTGGAGAATTAACGAGTTATGATAATCATCCAGCCGATATTGGAACAGAAGTATTTGAACGTGGAAAAGACATCGCATTACAAGAAAATGAACGGCATATTCTTGATTTAGTGGATGAAGCATTACAACGCTTTGAAAATGGAACATATGGTTATTGCGTAACTTGTCATCAAGAGATTCCAAAAGAACGGTTAGAAGCAATCCCTTATGCGAAATATTGTATAAAGCATCAAACAAATAACGAGATCTCCATCCAACGTCCAATAGAGGAACAATTCCTGAGGCCCCCATTTGGAAGAACAAGCTTTGATGGAAAGGTGAATGAGACAGAGTTTGATGGCGAGGATGCATGGCAAACTGTGGCCCGTTATGGTACATCCAATTCCGCTGATTATTTTGCAAATGCGATGGATTATAACCATACTTGGATTGAAAGTGATGAGCCTGATGGATATGTGGATCAGATAGAGGGTTTTCTTGTTACAGATATCACAGGAAGCCCAAGTGTTGACCATATAGATGTTGTACGAAATGAAGTCTATGAGGCGTACATAAAGAGTCATGAAGGTGAAGAAGGAATCGCAGAAATTCATATCGATGATAAAAATGAAAATGAAAAATAAATAAAATTTTTAAGTCCCCTAAGCAAGAAAAAGGGGACTTTTTTCTGGTTAAAATGTTCAGAAAAACAGAATTTATAATTGAATACTACTGGTAAAATAGTCGCATAAGTTGTGATTTTAATCAATACTATGCTACAATTGGCAAGAGAAAAAACAGAGGAGGAACCGATATTGTTATACTATATCGTCTCATTCGTCGTTGTACTTATTGATCAACTAAGTAAATGGATGGTTGTACATAACATGGCTTTGTATGAGAGTATCCCATTAATCGAAGGTTGGTTTCATATTACATCCACTCGTAATCGAGGTGCTGCTTTTAGTATTTTACAAAATCAACGTGTTTTTTTTATTATTTTAACTTTAGTTGTAGTGATTTTCTTAGTTTATTATATTTGGCAAATTCGATATACACAAAAGTTATTCGCATTAGGTTTAGCATTAATTTTAGGTGGAGCGATTGGGAATCTAATCGATCGTGTTTTAACCGGTGAAGTGATCGATTTTATTGATGTTCGAATTATTAATTTTGCGATCTTTAATATTGCTGATTCTGCAATTACAATCGGAGTGATTTTCGTTATTTGGGAACTATTTTTTACAAAATCAGTTTAGTAGAAATGGAGAAATGAATGTGGAAAGGTTTGAGAAATACGAATGGACGATTGATTCTGATCACGCAGGAGAACGGATCGATAAATTTTTAGTTGAGCAATTTGCGGAATGGTCAAGATCACAGATTCAACAATGGATTAAAGAAGGACATGTAACGGTAAATGAGAAAGAAGTAAAGGCCAATTACAAGGTAAATGAAGAGGATGAGATTGTAGTAAAAATTCCTCCACAAAAGGATTTAGAAATCGAACCTGAAAATATACCACTAGATATCGTCTATCAAGATCAGGATGTAGTTGTCATTAACAAACCAAGAGGCCTTGTTGTTCATCCAGCACCTGGCCATTATTCAGGAACTTTGGTCAATGCTCTCCTTTATCATATAAAAGATCTATCAGGGATAAATGGTGTGCTAAGACCTGGTATCGTTCATCGGATTGATAAGGATACTTCAGGCTTAATCATGGTGGCGAAAAATGATTTAGCCCATGAATCTTTAGCTCGTCAACTCAAAGATCATATCGTTCATCGTGTGTATGTAGCATTAGTTCACGGAAACATTCCTCACGATCTTGGGACTGTGGACGCGCCAATTGGTCGAGATCCCAAAGATCGAAAAAAAATGGCTGTCGTTCATAAAAATAGTAAACATGCTGTTACTCATTTTATCGTGAAAGAACGGTTTGAAGGTTATACCTTAATCGAATGCAAATTAGAAACGGGTAGAACGCATCAAATACGTGTACATATGCAATATATTGGTCATCCATTAGTTGGAGATCCACTGTATGGCCCGAAGAGAACATTGAATATTGATGGACAGGCTTTACATGCTAAGGTGTTGGGGTTTGAACATCCACGTACAGGAGAGTATTTAGAATTTGATTCAGAACTGCCTGAAGATATGGATCGTTTGTTAGAACAGTTGAGAACAAAACATTAATGGAACTCGATGGAGCGCGTAGGAATATACAAACCTAGTTAAAAAAGGTTTGACATATCCGTATAGATAGATGATAATAATGATGACAATTGAAGTTCCTTTAAGTCAGTCCAGAGAGGCTGAAAAGGTGATCGGATCATAAGGGATAATGTATAGTCCTATCATCAAAAGCTTTTGCCTCTCATGGCAAAAGCATTTTTTATGCGGTCACCAAGAAATCGATCTAAAGGAGGTGTGACGAATGGTAAAAGAGAGAGTACTATTAGATGAAGCAGCAATCAATCGAGCATTAATAAGGATTGCGCATGAAATCTTGGAGAAGAACAAAGGAACAGAAGATCTTGTCCTTATAGGGATTAAGACTAGGGGAATTTATTTGGCTCAACGACTACGTGAAAGAATAAAGAAAATCGAAGGGCAAGAACTACCGATTGGTGAATTAGATATCACACTTTATCGGGATGACTTATCTGAAAAAAGTGATCAGCCACTCATCCAAGGTAGCAAGATTGATTTTAGCATTGGACTAAAGAAAGTTGTATTAGTCGATGATGTTCTTTATACAGGTCGCACCGTTCGTGCAGCATTGGACGCTTTGATCGACATTGGTCGTCCACAATTAATTCAATTAGCAGTTCTAATTGATCGGGGACATCGGGAACTTCCAATTCGTCCAGATTATGTTGGAAAAAACATCCCAACTTCTAAACAAGAAATGATTGCTGTTCAGTTAAAAGAAGTGGATCAAAAGGAACAAGTGATCATACAACAAAAGACTACCCTTTAAAATCAGTCCAGAGAGGCTGGCAAGGGTTCAAATCGCAAGGGAATAGTTGAAAAACACACCCTGCGAACGAACCTCTTTCGCCTCGAAAAGAGGTTTTTTTTGTAGAGAAAAATCTAATAAAAAAACCTCTGACAAACCGAATGCAGACAAGACAAAGTTAATGAGAAAGAAAGAGGAGGAAAAAATGAGTAAAAAACCTGTATTAGATGTGAATGAAATGCCTAATCTTTTAAGATGGATTCCACTGAGTTTTCAACATTTGTTTGCAATGTTTGGTGCAACGATTTTAGTTCCAATATTAACAGGGTTAAATCCATCTGTCGCACTTCTTTCAAGTGGTATCGGAACATTAGCCTATTTGATTATCACAAAGGGTAAAATTCCAGCCTATCTAGGGTCATCCTTTGCTTTTATCGCTCCAATTATCAGCGTGTCAAAAGCGGATGGAATGGGGGCAGCGATGTTTGGATCGTTTTTTGCAGGTATTATCTATGCCATTGTTGCATTAATTATCTTCAAATTTGGTTCTGATTGGATTCATAAAATTTTACCACCAGTCGTCATTGGCTCTGTGGTTATTGTAATCGGATTAGGTCTAGCCACTGTCGCTGTTGATATGGCGATGAATGTCACTGTGAACGGGCAAACGGTTTATTCATTAAAACACTTTTTAATTGCCTTAGCTACTCTATCCATTGCCGTGGTAGCAAGTACTGTGTTTCGTGGGTTCTTGGGTGTAATACCAATTCTACTAGGAATTATTGGTGGATATATCATCTCATTATTAGCTGGTATCGTGGATTTAACCAAGGTTTATGAAGCCCCATGGTTTGCAATCCCTACATTTACAACACCTGAGTTTTCATGGAAAGCGGCAATTATTATGGCACCAGTAGCCTTAGTAACAATTACGGAACACATTGGGCATTTAATGGTAACGGGAAGCATTATGGATCGAGATTTG
This sequence comes from Tepidibacillus fermentans, assembly GCF_004342885.1. NCBI lineage: Bacteria > Bacillati > Bacillota > Bacilli > Caryophanales > Bacillaceae > Tepidibacillus > Tepidibacillus fermentans. The sequence goes on along the minus strand of NZ_SMAB01000001.1, from coordinate 52,289 downwards.
GTGAAGGACCCCGGATTACATCGGTCGATTCTTGGAGATGGGGTAGCAACTTCAATTGCTGCACTAATTGGTGGACCTCCTAACACCACATATGGGGAAAACATTGGTGTAATGGCAATAACCCGTGTATACAGTATATTTGTTATTGCAGGAGCTGCAATCTTCGCGATGAGCTTTGCCTTTATTGGAAAATTAGGAGCATTAATCACGACAATACCAACGCCAGTAATGGGTGGGGTATCCATTCTCTTATTTGGAATCATTGCCTCAGCGGGTCTAAGAATGTTAGTAGAAAATGGCATTGATTATAGTGATAAACGAAACCTTGTCATCTCTTCTGTTATTATGGTGATCGGTGTCGGAAATGCAGCTCTTCATTTAAAAGGAATTCATGTAGATATTGAAGGAATGGCTTTGGCAACGATTATCGGCGTGATTCTTAACCTCGTATTACCAAAGAATCAGCAAGTAGAAATTGAAATAGAAGCTGATGAGATAGATGTCAGGACACAACGCTCGCTCAATGCAAAAACAGTAAAAGAAAGTTTATAAGTGAAAAAAGCTAAAACCCAAGGAGGCAGAATGACACCTTGTTCATAAATGAAAACAAAAGAAACTTTAAAGCAGTCCAGAGAGGCTGGTAAGGTTCTTCATCTTATAGTCATATTCCCATTTTTACTCGATTGATGTGCGATTAGGATCATCATATCTTTCCTTCTGTCTAAAAACGTGAAAGTAAAACATCGAGTGAAAAATGGAATAAGTATGTGTGTCTGAGGATCTTCTTACCAACCGTAAGAAGATCTTTTTTTATGCTTTGATGTAGGATATAAGTCCATGTAGGGAGTGAGAGAAAATGGGTCAACATCTGTTAAGTATTGATGATTTAACCAATGACGAGATAGAAAAAATCATTCATAGAGCGAAATATTATGAACAATATCATCCATTTATACGTCCACAGTTTCAAAATCGTTTTGTTGCGAATCTGTTTTTGGAACCAAGTACAAGAACACGTTTCTCCTTTGAGATCGCAGAAAAACGGTTAGGAGCAGAAGTTCTTCAGTTTCAACAAAGTGTATCGAGTATCATAAAGGGAGAGTCGCTGTTAGATACGTTAAGAACACTTGAATCACAAGGAGTAGAGGCAGCAGTGATTCGAATTTCTGAAGAAGGGTTACTAAGGAAGCTATCTGAAAAAGTATCTCTAAAAATTATTAATGCTGGTGAAGGAAGGATTGAACATCCCACTCAAGCATTATTAGATTTATATACCATTCGTAAATATTTTCACACAGTAAAAGGGCTTAGAATCGTCATCATCGGTGACATATCCCATAGTCGTGTTGCCCATTCCAATGCGGCACTTTTAAAAAGGTTGGGGGCACAGCTGATCTTTAGCGGACCAGATGCATTGATGGATGATTCTTTAGAAGGAACGATTCTACCTATTGATGAAGCGATTCAAAATGCCGATGTGGTCATGATGCTACGAATTCAATTTGAACGGCAAAAGATGAACTATATCTCTTCAAAAGAGAGCTATCGAGCAGAATTTGGTTTCACAAGAGAACGTTTAAAATATCTTCAGCCTCATGCCATCATCTTGCACCCTGCACCAGTGAATCGCGGATTGGAGATGGACGATGAAGTCGTTGATCATCCTCAGTCAAAAATCTTTGAACAAATTCATAATGGAGTATGGGTTCGAATGGCTGTTATTGAACGAGCATTGGAGGGAAATTTAAGATGGGAATCATTATCAAACAAGGAAATGTATGGTATCGGAATCAGTGGATTCAGGGAGATATCCTAATTGAAGGTGAGGTAATTCAGGAAATCAAAGAAGAGATCATCCCTAAGATGGAAGATCAAATTGTTTATGCTAGTGGGAAGATCGTTGTACCAGGATTTATCGATGTCCATGTTCATTTACGTGAACCAGGATATGAAGAGAAAGAAACCATCAAGACAGGGGCAAAAGCAGCAGTCAAGGGTGGGTTTACAACCATTGCTTCTATGCCAAATACCAAACCAGTCATCGATCAAGCTGAACTTATTACCTATGTTCTAACGAAAAGCGAACAAGCAGGTTTTGCAAAAGTATTACCGATTGGTGCGATTACAAAGAAACAAGAAGGACAAGAATTAGCTGATCTATTTGGGATGAAAGAGAAAGGAGCAGTTGGCTTTTCTGATGATGGAAGAGGTGTGAAATCGTCAGGTTTGATGAAACAGGCCATGGAGATAGCGAAAACCTTGGGCGTACCCATTCTTGCTCACTGTGAGGATATTGACCTTACTAATGGTGGAGTCATTCACGACGGAAGAAAGGCAAATGAGTTGGGAGTACCAGGTATACCCGCAGAAGCAGAGTACATCCAGTTAGCGCGGGATTTAATCTTGGCGGAAATAACTGGTGTTCACTACCATGTATGTCATGTAAGCAGTAAACGATCTGTTGAATTGATCCGTGAAGCAAAAGCAAGAGGGGTGAATGTCACAGTTGAGGTGACACCTCATCATCTGGTCTTAACTGAAGATGATCTTAAAGAGCCGTATTCACAATTTAAGATGAATCCTCCCTTACGAACAGAAGAAGATCGTCAAGCCTTGATTAAGGGGTTAAAAGACGGGACGATTGATATGATCGCCACCGATCACGCTCCCCATACAGAACAAGAAAAAGGAAAAGGACTATTAGAAGCTCCTTTTGGCATCGTGGGACTAGAGATCGCCTTTCCTCTTTTGTTTACAAATCTAGTAAAACATCATCTGATCTCATTAGAACAACTCATCGATTCGTTAACCATAAAACCAGCCTCGTTGTTAGGATTAACTCTTGGAAAGATTGAAAAAGGAAGCATTGCGGATATAACTGTCATCGACCTAGAAAAAATCCAATCTGTCGATCCTACACAATTTGTATCAAAGGGCAAAAATACCCCCTTTTTTGGCTGGAAATTACAGGGATGGCCAGTAATGACAATCGTCAACGGAAAAATTGTCTGGGAAGAGAAGGAGGAATAAAGATGGCAAAAGCTACTCTTTATCTTGAAGATGGAACAGAATTGACAGGTGAATCATTTGGTAGTACAGGGGAAGCAATTGGAGAAATTGTATTTAATACTGGGATGACGGGTTATCAGGAAATATTAACCGATCCTTCCTATTATGGGCAGTTTGTTGTAATGACTTATCCTTTGATCGGAAATTACGGCGTGAATCTTAAAGACTTTGAATCCGTAAAACCTAAAGTATTTGGGTTTATTGTTAGGGAATATGCAGAATCACCTTCTCATTTTGAATCGGTGATGAATATCGATCAATTTTTGAAGGAACACAATATATTGGGAATTGCTGGAATCGATACGCGAATGCTAACGAGAAAAATTCGTACTAAAGGCACAATGAAAGCCTTACTAACGACAAAAGAAATGAATAAAGAAGAAGCGATGAAAAGATTAAAAGCACCATTACAAAGGAATCAGGTCCCACAAGTTTCCATTCCTTCGCCAATAACATTACCAGGCAAAGGCTATCATGTTGTATTGGTCGATTATGGTTATAAGCAAGGAATTGTTCGCGAGTTACTAGAAAGACAATGCAAGGTAAGCATTGTCCCGCATAATACCTCAATTCAAGAGATTGAGAGTCTTCATCCAGATGGGGTCTTGTTATCCAATGGCCCTGGTGATCCAAAAGATGTACCTTGGGCAATTCCCATGATCCAAGGTCTTATTGAAAATAATATTCCACTCTTTGGCATCTGCCTTGGCCATCAATTGTTTGCATTAGCCAATGGAGCAGATACGAAGAAGATGAAATTTGGTCATCGGGGAAGTAATCATCCTGTAAAAGATTTAGTAACCAATCGAATTGTGATCACTTCACAAAACCATGGTTATACCGTAACTAAAGAATCATTGGAACAATGTCCTTTAACGATTACTCATATTGCAATAAATGATGGAACTGTAGAGGGGTTAGCTCATCATACGGCACCTGCATTTTCCGTTCAATATCATCCTGAAGCGTCCCCAGGACCTTTTGATAGTCGCTATCTATTTGACCAATTTATCGAAAAAATCCATGCATCAAAGGAGGAGAAAAAAAATGCCTAAACGCACAGACTTGAAAAAAGTTATTGTGATTGGCTCAGGTCCCATAGCAATTGGTCAAGCTGCAGAATTTGATTATGCAGGAACTCAAGCCTGTCAAGCATTACGAGAAGAAGGACTCGAAGTCGTTTTAGTCAATAGTAATCCAGCTACGATCATGACCGATCTAGAAATGGCGGATAAAGTCTATATGGAACCTTTAACCGTAGATTTTCTCGAGCGAATCATTCGCATCGAAAAACCAGATGGGATTCTAGCAAGCCTCGGAGGTCAGACTGCATTAAATCTAGCAATGGAACTGGAACAAAGAGGAGTTTTATCCAAAATGGGCGTAGAACTACTCGGGACAAAGAAAGAGACGATTCAAATTGCGGAAGATCGAGAACAATTTCGAACTCGTATGAAAGAAATCGATGAACCAGTACCAGAAAGTAAGATTATCTATAATTTAGAAGAAGCATATTCCTTTATTGAAGAGGTAGGTTATCCTGTGGTAATTCGCCCCGCTTTTACCTTAGGTGGTACAGGTGGTGGGATTGCTTACCAAGAAGCAGATCTGATCGAAATTGTTCAAAATGGACTTTCGGCTAGTCCGATTCACCAAGTTCTGCTGGAGAAAAGTCTGTTAGGTTACAAGGAAATTGAATATGAGGTGATTCGTGACCGTAATGGGAATAAAATCGTGGTCTGTAATATGGAAAACATTGACCCAGTTGGAATTCATACTGGAGATAGTATTGTTGTTGCTCCAAGCCAAACTTTATCTGATCGAGATTATCAGAACTTACGTAGTTCTGCACTAAAGATTGTAGAAGCTTTGAATATTGAAGGTGGTTGTAATGTGCAATTCGCATTAGACCCTAAAAGTGAAAGTTACTACGTCATTGAAGTGAATCCGAGGGTAAGTCGTTCTAGTGCACTTGCATCCAAGGCGACAGGGTATCCCATTGCTAAAATTTCTGCAAAAATCGCACTTGGTTATACCTTAGATGAGATAAAAAATCCGATTACTCAGACTACCTATGCTAGTTATGAACCTTCACTTGATTATGTGGTAACCAAAATACCCCGTTGGCCTTTTGATAAGTTTCATTCAGCAAATCGAAAACTAGGTACACAGATGAAAGCGACAGGAGAAGTAATGGCCATTGGTCGCTCTTTTGAGGAATCATTACAAAAAGCAATTCGATCTTTGGAAATGGGATATGACGGTTTATATCAAACAGAATTGTTTTTCGGAGTCTCACAGGAAGAATTGAACAAGAAGATGAAACAGGCTGACGATCAACGGTTATGGGTGATAGCGGAATCGTTTCGTAGGGGATTAACAGTTGAAGAGATTTATGGGATAACAGGTATTGATTCCTTTTTCCTATTTAAGATCAAACGATTAGTTGACATAGAACAGGAGATTTATAATGAAGAGTTGAATCCAACTACTCTTTTAGGATGGAAACGATTAGGTTTTTCTGATCGACAAATTGCCCAGATCAAAGGATTGAAAGAAGAAGAGGTACGAGCAGCAAGAGTTCAATTTCAAATCCGACCTGTTTATAAAATGGTCGATACCTGTGCAGCCGAATTCGATTCTTCCACACCTTACTATTATTCTACTTATGAGATGGAAGACGAAGTAGCTCCTAGCCATAAACCCTCTGTTCTTGTATTAGGTTCAGGACCCATTCGAATTGGGCAAGGAATCGAATTTGATTATTCTACCGTCCATGCCGTTTGGGCAATAAGAGAAAAAGGGTTTGAGGCCATTATCATCAATAATAACCCTGAAACTGTTTCTACCGATTTTAATACATCGGATCGGCTTTATTTTGAACCGCTAACCTTTGAAGATGTCATGAACGTGATTGAAAAAGAAAGACCGATCGGGGTTATTGTTCAATTTGGAGGTCAGACTGCCATCAATTTAGCAGAAAAATTAACGGAACATCATGTACCAATTCTAGGTACGACTCTTGATCATATTGATCAAGCTGAAGATCGTAAACGATTTGAACAATTATTAAAAGAATTGGGGATTAAACAACCAAAAGGGGAAACAGTTTTATCGATCGATGAAGCAATTCACGTTGCAGAGCGACTCGGTTACCCTGTATTAGTTCGTCCTTCCTATGTCCTTGGCGGAAGAGCGATGGAAGTCATCTATTCACAAGATGAATTAATCAATTATATGAAACAAGCAGTCATGGTTTCCTCTGATCATCCGGTTTTAATCGATCGTTATCTCCAAGGAATCGAAGTTGAAGTAGATGCGATCAGTGATGGTAAAAATGTACTCATCCCTGGAATTATGGAGCATATTGAACGAGCGGGTATCCATTCTGGAGACTCGATTGCAGTATACCCACCACAATCTTTAACTGATCAAGAAATCAATCAAATTGTTCAGATTACGACTAAACTTGCACTGGCGATGGAAACAAAGGGGCTGATGAATATTCAGTTTGTGATTCATCAGCACGAAGTCTATGTGATTGAAGTCAATCCTAGAGCATCGAGAACGGTACCCTTTTTAAGTAAAGTCACTAAAATCCCGATGGCCAATCTTGCAACAAAAATCATCTTAGGTGACACGTTGCAATCCCTTGATTACCCTTCAGGTTTATGGCCAGCATCTGATCAGGTGGCTGTAAAAGTACCCGTTTTTTCCTTTGCGAAACTTCGCCGGGTAGATGTGACCTTGGGACCAGAAATGAAGTCAACAGGGGAAGTGATTGGAATAGATACCAATTTCGCTAAAGCGTTATATAAAGGTTTGGTAGCAGCAGGTATTCACGTACCTGTAAATGGAACGATTTTAGCAACGATTGCAGACAAGGATAAAGAAGAATCACTCGCTTTATTTCAGCGATTCTATCAACTTGGGTTTCAGATCATGGCAACGAAAGGAACTGCAGAATTTCTGATGAGCCATCGAATTCCGATCACACCCGTTCGAAAATTAGCAGAAGGCAATCCGAATATTCTTGATGAAATTCGTTCGCGAAATGTACAGCTTGTCATCAACACCTATACAAAAGGGAAAAGCACGGAAAGAGATGGTTTTCGAATTCGACGGGAATCTGTGGAATATGGAGTTGCTTGTCTTACCTCTCTTGATACCGCTTATGCGTTATTACATGTACTCGAATCATTATCCTTTTCTTTGCAACCTTTATCTAAGGTGGTGAGTTAAATGAAGCAAGGGTTAGCTACAGTGTTAAGGAATGAACCATTAAAGGAACGAGTTTATCGAATGGAAGTGAAAGTAGAAGATTCGTTATCCTTGGTTCAACCGGGTCAATTCTATTATATCCATGTGAATGACAGTACGGCTCCTTTATTGCGAAGACCGATTAGTATCCATGATGTAGACCTAAACAACCAACAACTCACTTTTATTTATCGGGTTGAGGGAGAAGGGACCAAACGACTATGTCAAAAGAAACCAGGAGATCTAATCGATCTTCTTGGTCCTCTAGGGAATGGCTTTTCCGATCCTAAATTACAAGATAAGCGAAAAGTCGTTCTAATCGGTGGAGGAATCGGGATTCCTCCTCTCTATTACCTAGGCAAGCACTTAATAGAAAAAGAATTTCAAGTTACGAGTTTACTAGGATTCCAGTCGAAGCAAGAGTCATTTCTTATCGATGAATTCTTAAGTCTCGGGGAGACGAGAATTGCAACTATTGATGGTTCATTAGGCATAAAAGGGACAGTACTGGATTTGATTCATGATCAGCTAGACGATTGGCAAGTTTTTTATAGTTGTGGACCAAAAGGAATGTTACGAGCGATTCAACAAAAATATTTTTTCGACCAGTCTATCGAAGGGTATCTTTCTTTAGAAGAACGAATGGGGTGTGGAATTGGTGCTTGTTATGGGTGTGTAGTAAAAGTTGATTCTAATTATGATCCAAAAGGTTATAAAAAGGTTTGTTCCGATGGTCCTGTCTTTCCTTTTCGGGAGGTGATTCTATGAAGAATCGACTAGAAGTGAAATTAGGCGATTTGGTATTAAAGAATCCGATTATGCCTGCATCAGGGTGTTTTGGTTATGGGCGAGAATACGCGAAATTATATGATCTGCGTCTATTGGGAGCAATTGTTGTCAAAGCAACTACTTTGGAAGAACGGTTAGGAAACCCTACTCCCCGTATTGCTGAGACACCTAGTGGAATGTTGAATTCAATTGGTCTACAAAACCCTGGGGTCGAGGCTGTTATAAAAGAAGAACTTCCTTGGTTATCCCAATTTCAAACACCAATTATTGTAAATATAGCAGGGACATTAGTAGAAGACTATGTAGCCGTAGCTGAGAAAATCTCAGCCGTTCCTGAAGTAGCGATGATTGAGTTAAACATTTCTTGCCCCAATGTCAAATGTGGAGGAATCACCTTTGGAACAGATCCAAAGGTAGCCTATGAATTAACCAAAGCGGTAAAAGAAGTAAGTAAAGTTCCCGTTTATGTGAAATTATCGCCAAATGTAACTGACATTGTTTCAATGGCAACGGCGGTAGAAGAAGCAGGAGCCGATGGTCTAAGTATGATTAATACGTTGATTGGTATGCGGTTTGACTTAAAAACCAGAAAACCGGTACTAGCGAACCAAGTAGGTGGTTTATCAGGGCCGGCGATTAAACCTATTGCCTTACGAATGATTTATGAAGTGTATAAGAATGTTTCCATTCCGATCATTGGCATGGGAGGAATTACATCTGCGGAAGATGTGATTGAATTTTTCCTTGCTGGCGCTTCTGCGGTTGCTGTAGGTACGGCGAATTTTATCGATCCATATGTCATGCCAAAGATTATTCAAGATTTAGAACGTGTCCTGGATGAAATGGGTGTTGGACAAATATCCGAACTGACAGGGGAAGGGTGGAACTATCAATGAATAATCTTTCAATACGTGATCGAATCATTGTCGCCTTAGATGTACCAACTGAAAAAGAAGCCCTTGATCTGGTCGCTCGATTTGAAGGTGAACTTCGATTTGTAAAGGTAGGAATGGAGCTATTTTATGGTGCGGGTTATCCCATTATTGAAAAATTACAGAAATTAGGGATTAAAATCTTTCTTGATCTCAAGCTTCATGATATTCCAAATACAGTGGGAAGAGCAGCTGCTCAACTGACAAAAATGGGAGTAGAAATGTTTAATGTTCATGTGGCTGGCGGTATTCAGATGATGGAAGAAGCACGAAATCAAATAGAAAAAAACCTTGCTGTAGGACAAAAACGACCTTTACTAATTGGAGTAACCCAGCTAACAAGCACAGATGAAAAAATTCTTCATGAGCAAATTGGTATCCCTTATTCAATGGAAGCGATTGTAACACATTATGCCAAACTGGCAAAAAAAGCAGGCTTAGATGGAGTCGTAAGTTCCCCTTTAGATGTTCCCAAGATTAAAGGAGCTTGTGGAATAGATTTTCTAACGGTTACCCCAGGAATTAGGTTCCTGAATGGAGATCACCATGATCAGAAACGAATCACTACACCTGAACAAGCGTTTCAATTTGGCTCGGACTATATTGTGGTTGGGAGAATGATTACAGAAGCAAAAGAACCTGCAAAACAATTGGAAGAGATCGTTCGAAATGTAGAAAAACAAATACTGAATTAAAGAATAGGAGTGAAAAAAATGGATCAGAAAGAAATTTTCAATTTATTTCAAGAATTAGGAGTTCTAAAGGAAGGGCATTTTCTCCTCACATCAGGACGTCATTCTAACAAATACATGCAGATGGCTCAATTATTACAATATCCAAAACACACCGAGAAACTGTGTCGAATTTTAACTGAGAAAGTACCTGAAAAAGAAATCGATTCAGTCGTTTCTCCAGCTGTTGGCGGGATTATCGTAGGTTATGAAATGTCAAGAATCTTAGGAGTTAGAAATATCTTTTGTGAACGGGAAAACGGGAAGATGACATTACGAAGGGGTTTTCAGATTCGACCTGGTGAAAAAGTGCTGGTTGTCGAAGATGTGGTCACCACTGGTGGTTCGGTAAAAGAAGTGATTGAAGTAGTAAAAGAGAACGGCGGAGAAGTCATCGGTGTTTGTGTTCTCGTTGATCGCAGTAATGGAAAAGTAGATTTCGGTGTTCCTTTTCAATCTCTCATATCCATAGAATTGGAATCCTATGATCAGGAATCGTGCCCGATCTGTAAAGAGGGAAACATCCCAGTAATCAAACCAGGAAGTCGGGGATTAAGATAAGCAGAAAAACAGCCATTCCCAAGCGTCCCAATACTTCTCCTCTAGAAACTTGAGAAATTTTGGTATATAAAATAAATGATATAAAAAAATAACTAATATTGGATCTTTTAATCTCAGATAATACATCTAGAGGAGGTACTTGTATGCAAATTGGATTGATTGGCTTAGGGAAAATGGGCTATAATATCGCCTTAAATATGAGAGATCATGGTCATCAAGTGGTGGCATATAATCGTTCACCAGAAAAAGTGAAGCAGATTGAAAAAGAAGGAATCACAGGAGCTTATAGTATTGAAGAGCTTGTGAACAAGCTTGAAGGAAGAAGAGTAATTTGGATCATGATACCTGCAGGGGATCCAGTTGACCAAATGATTGATGCGTTGGTACCACTTTTAAACAAAAATGACATCATTATTGATGCAGGAAACTCAAACTATAAAGATACTTTAAGAAGATATGAGCAATTAAAAGCAAAAGGGATCGATTTTGTGGATGTAGGAACAAGTGGTGGAATGTCAGGTGCTAGAAATGGAGCTTGTACGATGATTGGTGCTGAAGATGATGTATTCCTATATATTGAACCTTTAGTAAGAGACATTAGTGTCGAAAATGGTTACTTACATACAGGACGAAATGGTTCGGGTCACTTTGTTAAAATGGTTCATAACGGAATCGAATATGGGATGATGCAAGCGATTGGTGAAGGGTTTGAAATCATGGAAAAAAGTCAATTTGACCTTGATCTGCAAAAAGTCGCCAGAGTCTTTAATCATGGATCGGTGATCCGTAGTTGGTTAATCGAATTAACAGAGTCAGCCTTTTCCAAAGATCCCCATTTAGATTCTATTAAAGGAGTTATGCATTCTTCAGGTGAAGGGTTATGGACGGTTCAAGAGGCATTAGACCTGAGAGTTCCAGCACCAGTTATCACCGAATCTTTATTTATGAGATACCGTTCTGAACAGAAAGATACATTTACAGGTAAAGTGGTTGCAGCTTTACGTAACGAATTCGGTGGTCATGCTGTCGAAAAAAAATAAAGTAATAGACGAAGAAGGTGGTTGTTGATGAACACCGATTTATCCAACATCTTTGTGATCTTTGGTGGAACAGGGGATTTAACCTATCGCAAATTGATTCCTGCACTCTACAATTTACATCATGAAAACCAACTACCAGAACATTTTGCGGTCGTTTCCATCGGTAGAAGAGACAAAACAAGTGAACAATATCGTAATGAATTAGTGGATTCCGTAAAACAGTTTTCCAGATTCCCGTTTATCGAGGAAGCATGGAAAACCCTAGAAGACCGAATCTATTATGAGCAGTTTGATTTTTCTCAGGATGAAGGGTATTACCATTTGAAGGAATTTCTTCAGCAATTAGATCAAAAATACCAAACAAACGGAAATCGTATTTATTACTTGGCAGTTGCTCCAGAATACTTTGGATTCATTGCTGAGAAATTAAAAATTCATGGATTAATAGAGAATCAAAGATCATGGAAACGAGTTGTAATAGAAAAGCCATTTGGCAGGGACCTCCAATCTGCCAGAGAATTAAATCAGCAAATGATACAAGTTTTTACTGAGGAAAATACATATCGTATCGATCATTATTTAGGTAAAGAAATGCTGCAAAACATTATGGTGATCCGTTTTGCTAATGCCCTTTTTGAACCCATTTGGAACCATCGATATATTGACCATATTCAAATTTCCTCAAGTGAGACGGTGGGAGTTGAAAACCGGGGTGGCTACTATGAAAAAGCGGGGGCACTCCGGGATATGATTCAAAACCATATGCTACAACTTCTCACGTTAACGGCTATGGAACCGCCGATTAATCTTAAAACGGAGTCCATTCGGGATGAAAAGGTAAAGGTTTTGCGTTCCATTGAAGAATTCACGAAAGAAACCGTAATCAAAAATACGGTCCGTGGGCAATACGGTCCAGGAAAGATCAAAGGAAAAAATGTATCTGGATATCGGGAGGAAGAACGGGTTTCCCCTACTTCCACAACAGAAACATTTGCAGCTTTAAAATTACATATCAACAATTTTCGTTGGTCAGGGGTACCATTTTATATTCGCACAGGAAAACGAATGCCATCAAAGTCAACAGAGGTCATCGTTCAATTCAAACAACTAGAACACACGTTATATTTTAAAGAATACAAAGACTATTTAATGCCAAACCTCTTAGTCATTCGAATTCAGCCCCTTGAAGGGGTCTATTTGCAATTTAATGCCAAACAGCCTGGAACCAAGAATCACATTGTCCCTGTGAAAATGGATTTTTGTCAGAATTGTCAAGTGGGGAGCAATTCACCAGAAGCTTATGAACGATTAATATACGATGTTATGAAAGGAGATTCTACTTTATTTACTCGCTGGGATGAAGTGGAATATTCATGGAAACTGGTCGATACCATTGCCGAAGTTTGGCAAAACCAGCCTATTGTTTTTCCTAACTATCCATCTGGCACATGGGGACCAAAGGAAGCGGATGAATTGCTCCACCGTGACAGGCGAAGATGGTGGAATGTTGGAGAAGGGGAGCTGATGAAACTATGAAAATTTTTGATATTTCCATGCCCATTCATTATCACATGCCTGTGTATAAAAACAAAGAAGAAAAACGCCCGCAACTGAAAACCGTACAAGACTTTAGGACAGCAACGGCGTATGAATCGCGAATCGATATGGATATGCATACAGGAACCCATATAGATGCCCCATTGCATATGATTAATGGGGGAGATACCATTGATTATTTGGATCTATCCAAAGTCATAACCCCATGTAAAGTGATTGATTTGACTCATTTAGAGCAACAAATTACACGTGAAGATTTGCTTGGGAAAGAGATTGAAAAGGGAGATTTTATCCTTTTTAAAACAAAAAACTCCTATGATGAAGGATTTAATCCAGAATTTATTTTTCTTGAAAAAAGTGGAGCCAAATATTTAGCAGAGATACAAATTAAAGGCGTTGGTATTGATGCTCTAGGAATTGAGCGAAGTCAACCCAATCATGAGACACACCTTCAACTTTTTCAGGCTGGAATCGTGATTTTAGAGGGATTACGCTTGAAAGAAGTGGAAGAAGGAGAATATTTTCTTTATGCGGCACCCTTATATATCAAAGGTGCAGAAGCCGCTCCAGCTCGTGCCATCTTGATCAAAGAATGATAAACAAATATTTGGTTTGTATATTCCAACTCGCTCCGTTGACCGTGTATAAATACACTCCCAGACATAGCTCGACTTGCAACTGTTGCATAGCGTGACTTATACCCTATAGGTGCTTTAGCGAGCGTGCTTTTCTACCAACCGATTTATTCAAGAAAAGCTGCGAAGTATCAGAGCTGCGTTGAACATACAAACTATGTAGAGTGATCCTAAGGTTTCATTTGAAGTTAAACTTCAGATGAAATCTTTTTTTATGATATATTTCGTTTACTATTCATAAATCTATAGCAAATGTATAATAAATGTAGGAATACGAGCAATTCATGGACAATTCAACAGATATAGAAAGGAAATGCCAAATGAACCGGTGTAGTTGGGTAAAAGGAGATCCCCTTTGTATTGAATATCATGATCAGGAATGGGGAGTACCTGTCCATGAAGACCACAAGCTTTTTGAATTTCTCATTCTCGAAGGAATGCAGGCAGGTCTAAGCTGGATGACGATTTTAAGAAAAAGAGAAAATTATCGCCGAGCTTTTGATGATTTTGATCCTGTTAAAATTAAGGATTATGATGAAAAAAAGATAAAAGAATTAATGAAAAACGAAGGCATTATCAGGAATCGGAAAAAAATTGAAGCTATAATCCAAAATGCCAAAGTTTTTTTACAAGTTCAAAAAGAATTTGGCAGCTTTGAACGGTATTTATGGTGTTTTGTAAATCACAAACCGATCGATAACCAGTTAAAAGACTGGAAAGAAGTTCAAACTACTTCTGTTGAATCAGAGAAGTTAAGTAAGGATTTGAAAAAGCGGGGATTTCGATTTGTTGGGCCAACGATTTGCTATGCTTACATGCAAGCGATTGGAATGGTCAATGATCATACGATCGATTGTTTTCGTTATGGGGAAGTAAAAAGAATGGAATAGTTGGTTCGAGAATGTTAAAATGATTAAAAATGTAAAATTGTAAATATTATAAGTATGACGAAAGGAAGATGTCTTATGGCAAAAGATGCTTCTTTTGATATTGTTTCACAAGTAGACACGCAAGAAGTAGATAATGCAGTCAACCAAGCGAAAAAAGAGATTAGCCAACGCTACGATTTCAAAAATAGCAAAGTTGAAATCAGTTTAGAAGGAGATCAAATCAAGATCCTTGCAGACGATGAATATAAACTAAAAGCAGTGATTGACGTATTACAAACCAAATTAATTAATCGTAAAGTATCGATAAAAAACCTAGAATATGGGAAAATTGAGGATGCAACAGGTGGCACAGTACGCCAAATGATTAAAATTAAGCAAGGAATTGAAAGCGAGATTGCGAAGCAAATTGTAAAGGATATTAAAAATTTAAAACTAAAAGTGCAAGCGCAAATTATGAATGATCAAGTTCGAGTTTCTGGTAAAAGCCGTGATGATTTACAATCAGTGATTCAATTCCTACGCGGCCAAGATTACAATCTTGAACTTCAATTCACAAACTATCGTTAATCGACATACTTTTTAGAAAATAATCATATTTTTTTTTGGAAAGTGATTAGAAAAGGAGGACTTTTAAATGAGAAGTTCAAATCCTGTTTTAAAACGTTTAACGAATGAAGAGCAAATTGATCTTACGTATCGAATGTCGGTAGAGGGAACCATTAATAAAGTTTTTATACTCTTTATGATTGTCATGGGTTCAGCTTTCGTTTTGTGGAGTCGATATATGGAAGGTGGAGTCGATGCCATTGGTTCATGGATGATTATTGGACTAATCGGTGGTCTTATCTCTGCCTTGCTTACATCATTTATACCAAGGATCGCTGTGATTGCCGCACCAATTTATGCTGTCTTTGAAGGAATGGCACTTGGTGGGCTTTCTGCCATGTATGAACAACGATATCAAGGTATTACGATCCAAGCAGTTGGATTAACTTTCGGTGTTTTTCTAGTCATGATCATGATCTACCGTTTTCGAATTATTAATGTGAATGCGAAATTTAGAAAAATGGTGGTAGGAGCAACACTTGGAGTTCTGCTTGTTTATATTATTGATCTCATTATGAGTTTCTTTGGCAGCCAGTTAACTTTTATTCATGATAGTAGTCCATTGAGTATTTTCATTAGTCTGTTTGTTGTGGGTATTGCTGCTTTTAACTTTGTATTAGATTTTGATATGATCGAACAAGGATCAAAAATGGGTTTACCTAAATACATGGAATGGTATGGAGCGTTTAGCTTAATCGTTACCCTTGTCTGGCTTTACGTCGAAATTCTAGACTTACTTCGCAAATTAAAAAGATAGATAAATCGAATTAAAAAATCCAGTCAAATGGCTGGATTTTTTTGTAAATCATATGCTTGCACTATACAATGTTCTGTTAGAATTATAAAAATATTCCAATTACATTTTGAAGATTTTGATCTGGAGGGTACAAAATGAATGCAAAACAACTTGTAGGAGAAAAAGCAGTGGATTACATAAAAGATGGAATGGTTGTTGGATTAGGGACTGGATCTACTGTTTATTGGACAATTCAAAAACTAGGTCAATTAGTGAAAGAAGGGCTATCTATAAAAGGAATACCCACATCTGTGAGAACTGAAGAATTAGCCAAAGAGTTAGGAATTCCTCTTACAGATTTCGCAAGTGTCGATCGGATCGATGTCACCATTGATGGAGCAGATGAAATTGACTCTGAATTAAATTTAATTAAGGGGGGAGGAGGAGCATTACTTAGAGAAAAAATTGTAGCTGCAGCTAGTGCTCAATTAATCATTGTTGCTGATGAATCAAAATTAGTCAAACAACTTGGTCAATTTCCATTACCCGTAGAAGTCATACCTTTTGGTTGGGAGAATACAATGAAAAAAATAGCGGAATTTGGCTGTCAGCCCCGCTTAAGACTTGTAGATGATAAGCCCGACATAACCGATAACGGAAACTATATATTGGATTGTAAGTTTGACAAGATCACAAAACCTGAACAACTAAACAAAGAACTGAATACAATTCCAGGGGTTGTTGAGAATGGATTATTCCCTAATATAGCAAATATGTTTCTCATTGGGAAAAAGGATGGAAAGGTGAATGTTATAACGAATATGAGGTGATTTTATTGAGGGACTTTGCTATTGGTTTTTTGGCTGGACTTATACCGGTTATGATATTTTTGGCATTTTCTCAAAGAAATAATAGGTAACTAAAATTATGAACCAATAAAGAACAGAATGGTTGGGGGGAGGGGAATACATGCTCATTCGTGAAGCAAGAATTGAGGATGCTTTTGCGATTGGGAAAGTAAATGTGGACAGTTGGCGGACGACATACAAAGGAATTGTTTCTGATCAATTTTTAGCTGATTTATCATATGAGAAAGCGGAAAAAAGATTTAAGGAACATTTAACAATAGCAAGGAACAGATGCTATTTTGTTGCTGAAAATGAGAAGAAAGAAATTATCGGTTTCATTGCAGGAGGGTACAATCGAACGGAAAATTCAGATTATGAAGGGGAGATCTATGGGATTTATCTATTAAAACATTCCCAAAGAAAAGGAATAGGAAGGCAATTGGTAAAAGCACTTGCTCAAAAGTTAAAAGAATTAGGGATAACGTCTGTACAAGTATGGGCACTTGCCGATAATCCATATCGTAAATTCTATAAAAAGTTGGGCGGTGATTATATTGATTCTAAGTTAATAGAAATAGGGAGCCAAATATTAAAAGAAGAGAGCTACGGCTGGAAAGATATAGAGGTGCTATTATGAAAAAGAGCACGACGATTCGTGCTCTTTTCTATGATCTACTTACCTTCAACCGCTCAATAATCTTCTCATCAGGGGTAATATAGAGGGTCTTTTGATTTTCATAGATCACAAATCCAGGTTTTGCTCCACTTGGTTTTTTCACATATTTAATCAATGTATAATCGACAGGCACTTGGCTGGAGTGTTTGGCCTTACTGAAATATGCCGCCAAGGTTGCTGCTTCTATCAACGTCTGCTCGCCAAAATCCTTTCCTCTGATCACAACATGGGAACCGGGAATATCTTTGGTATGCAGCCATGTATCTGTACTATGAGCAAGGCGATGGGTTAGGTATTCATTTTGCCGGTTGTTTTTCCCTACGTAAATGGGAACTCCCTCAGAAGACCGATATTGCTCGATCTCAGGATTTTTGTTTTTTCGCCGATCTACTTTACCCCGTTGACGAAGATATCCTTGCTCTACCAATTCCATCCGAATATCTTCTAAGTCACCGAGATCAGCGTTTTCAATTTGCGTAAGAATCGTATCGAGATACTCAATTTCTCCTTTCGTTTCTTCAATTTGTTGTTCAATAAAAGAGAGACTATTTTTTAGTTTATTGTATTTCTTAAAATACTGTTGCGCATTTTCTGAAGGAGTTTTTAATGGATCAAGAGGAATCTCGATCAACTTTTGGTCTTCATCATAATAATTGATCACTTCAACTTTTGAATCGCCTCGTTTGATCATGTGCATATGTGCCGTGATCAATTCCCCATATAACTTATGTTTCTCCGCTTTTTTGGCTTCCTCGATGTCGTTTAACAAATGCTCAATCTTCTTCTCGTTCTTATTTTTCTCAATCAGAAGAAGTTTCGAAAGGTCTTGAACCTTTTGCCGAACCATATCTCGCTTTGCTTTTTCTGAGTAAAACTTTTCTAAACAAAGACTGATTTCAGAAAAGGTTTCTTGTTCTCCTTGTAAATGAGATAAGGGGAAAATTGAAAAATCAGGGCGATCACTATAGATAATCGTTGGTAGATAATCATGATTGCGTACATTTTCTATCCATTCCGAAAATACTTTCCAAAGATTTTCTTTCGTTGGTAATCCCGCACGATGAAGAATCTCTCGCGCAACGGAAGGACTCATCCCTTCATATTGGCTTATCAGTTGTTTGTCCAATTTCCCTTGATTCAATTGGAGCTTGGCGAGAAATCCATTCTGAGTAACCTTAAGTGGGTTGATTTTATGTTGTTCTGGTGGAGCGACATATTCTCTACCTGGTAACACCTGTCGATAGGTACTAATTGCAGGAGTAACATGATGAATCCCATCAATAATGATATTTGTATCGGGATTGATCAGAATAATATTGCTGTGTTTCCCCATGATTTCGATGATTAGCCGTTTATTCTGAATATCTCCCAGTTCATTTTTTGTTCGCACATCAATATGGATGATCCGTTCAAGACTCACTTGGGTGATATCTTCAATAATTCCCCCTTCCAAATGCTTGCGCAATAGCATGCAAAACATTGGAGGTTCTAGTGGGTTCAAAATGTTTTCATTCGTTAAATGTAGCCGCGGATAGGTAGGATTCGCAGAAATTAATAAACTCGAATTTCCTCTATTTGAACGAATATGAAAGATTAAATCCGTTTGATGTGGTTGATAGATTTTATGAATTCGGCCATGAATCAACTTCTCTCTAAGTTCATGGACAAGTGCATGGGTGACAAAACCGTCAAAAGGCATTCTCTGTTCACCTCAATTTTTTCAATCATAGTGATAGTATAATGTAGTTTTTCAATTTCGACAAATCATTTCATCAACTTACCCGAGTAATGGTTCTATTTCAGAGCTCGTCTGAATAAAGTTAGCATGATGAGGTACAAGTAGAGGGAGGGAATAGAGTGTCAAAACAAAAGTGGCATACGATTCCAAAGGAGTTGATCCTAAAGGAGTTTCACGTTACAGAAGAACAAGGGCTAAGGAATGATGCAATTCATAAACTTATGGAAAAATATGGTCGTAATCAGTTGGAACAGAAACAATCCATGTCACCAATCTCTCTTTTCTTGGATCAATTTAAAGATTTTATGGTTCTCGTTTTATTAGTGGCAACATTGATCTCAGGATTACTTGGTGAATATACTGATGCCATAACGATTATTGCCATTGTGATTATGAATGCGGTTCTAGGCTTTGTTCAGGAATTTCGAGCAGAAAAATCCTTGCAAGCATTAAAAGAAATGGCCGCTCCTCACGCGCGTGTAATCCGAAGTGGAAAGGTTACTTCGATCCCGGCAGTTGAAGTCGTACCTGGGGATCTCGTTTTATTAGAAAGTGGCGATCGTGTTCCCGCTGATATTCGCTTAATAAAGACTTATGCATTATATATTGAGGAGTCAGCTTTAACTGGCGAATCCGTTCCCGTGAATAAACAAGAGGACGTGATTCCTTATGAAGATATTCCTTTAGGTGATCAAAAAAATATGGCGTTTATGGGAACTTTAGTTACCCGTGGAACAGGTGTAGGTGTGGTTGTTGAGACGGGTATGAATACGGAAATGGGAAAGATCGCCGACTTAATTCAGTCGACAGAAGAAGTAGAAACACCTTTACAACGAAGATTAGAGCAGCTGGGGAAAATCTTAATCATCATTTCTTTAATATTAACTGCTCTTGTGGTGGTAACCGGAATTTGGCATGGGCATAATGCCTATGCAATGTTTTTAGCAGGGGTTAGTTTGGCGGTTGCGGCGATTCCCGAAGGATTACCTGCGATTGTAACGGTTGCCCTAGCCTTAGGTGTTCAACGAATGATCAAACGAAAAGCAATCGTTCGCAAACTCCCATCTGTAGAAACTCTTGGTTGTGCCACAGTGATCTGTTCGGACAAAACGGGAACTTTAACGCAAAATAAAATGACTGTAACCGATCTTTGGATTGACGGAGAAGAAATCAAAGTAACGGGGACGGGTTATGTACCATCTGGAGAATTTTTCCTTCGATCGAACAAAGTAAACCCCGAACGAAACGTTCCATTGAAACAATTACTTGAAATTAGTGTTTTATGTAATAACGCACAACTTGTCGAAGATCATGGAAAAAAAGGTTTCTTCAAACGGTCGAAAGGGGATTGGGATATTCAAGGTGATCCAACAGAGGGTGCTTTAGTTGTCCTCGCAGCGAAAGCCAATATTCACAAGAAAGAGTTAGAACAACTTTGGGTTCGAAAAAAGGAATTCCCTTTTGATTCGTCAAGGAAAATGATGTCAGTTATCGTAGAAAAAAAAGATCAACGTTTCGTTGTAGTTAAAGGAGCCCCTGATGTCTTATTAGATCGTTGTTCTTCGATTATTCTAAATGGTCACGTGATGTCGTTAACACCAATCATTAAAAACCAAGTAAAATTAGCGATCGAAAAAATGGCAAGTCGTGCTCTACGTAACCTCGGTTTTGCTTATAAGGAATTGACAAAGGGGGAAGTTATTGTTTCTGAAGAAGATGCAGAAAAAAACTTAACCTTTGTTGGGATTGCGGGAATGATTGATCCTCCACGTGAGGAAGTGAAAAAAGCAATCCAAACCTGTAAGAACGCAGGTATCAAAACAGTAATGATTACTGGAGATCATCAAACCACTGCAGAAGCAATCGCAAAAACGTTGAACATCCTTCCACCTCATGGGTTGACAGTAAATGGTCAGGATTTATATAATATGTCCAACACAGAGTTTATGGAAAAAGTAGACGATATTTATGTTTATGCAAGAGTATCGCCCGAACATAAACTGAGAATTGTAAAAGCATTACAAGCAAAAGGACATGTCGTTGCGATGACAGGTGATGGTGTCAATGACGCACCTGCAATTAAAGCAGCGGACATAGGGATTTCGATGGGAATCACAGGTACTGATGTTTCTAAGGAGGCCTCTTCTCTAGTTTTAAGCGATGACAACTTTGCGACGATTGTTGCTGCGATTGAAGAGGGTAGAGGAATCTATGATAATATACGCAAATTCATTCGTTATCTTTTAGCCTCAAATGTAGGTGAAATTCTGACGATGTTTTTTGCGATGTTAATGGGATTACCATTACCCCTTGTGCCAATCCAGATCCTATGGGTGAATCTTGTAACGGATGGATTACCTGCAATGGCTCTTGGGGTAGATCCTGCGGAAGAGGACATTATGAATCGCCCACCTCGGGATAGTAAAGAAAATGTTTTTGCTCGGGGACTAGGGTGGAAGATTATCAGTCGCGGTTTTCTAATCGGGTTAGTCACTTTAGGGGTCTTTTGGTTAACCTGGCAGACTGAACCTGAAAATTTAATCAAAGCACAGACGATGGCGTTTTCGACTTTGGTTATGGCTCAGCTTATCCATGTGTTTGATTGCCGAAGTGATAAATCTGTTTTCCATCGCAATCTGTTTGAAAATAAATATCTTGTGTTCGCTGCTTTATCGTCATTATTATTATTATTAGGTGTAATTTATATTGAACCATTACAACCGATTTTCCGTACAGTAAGCCTTACCCTTTCAGATTGGGTTCTTATTACGATTGCAGGAGCAATTCCAACTGTTGGCTTTGGTCTTGCCAATTTGATTTATCACCCAAAATTTTTGATGAAAAAAGTATCAAATTAGAATTGACAAAGGGGAATCGAGAATGGAATTTACCAAAATGCATGGTTTGGGCAACGACTTTGTAGTCGTTGCCCATTTTGAGGATGTACCAAAAGCTGTCAATCAATTAGCCATTGATATTTGCAACCGCAATTTTGGCGTGGGAGCAGACGGACTAGTTTTTATTCTTCCATCTGATAAAGCAGATGTGAGAATGAGAATTTTTAATGCGGATGGAACAGAAGCAGAGCAATGTGGTAATGCGATTCGTTGTGTAGCAAAATATGTTTATGACCATAAGATCAAAGAAAAGGACAAGCTAAGTGTGGAGACCTTAGCTGGTATCCAACATGTTAAGTTACATATAGAGAACGATTTGGTTTCTACAGTAGAAGTGGATATGGGTGAACCGATTCTGAAAGGAGATCTGGTTCCTACAGCGATTGATGATCCAGAAGTGGTTAATCGCCCAATTGAAGTAGATGGAATGAAGTTTTACTTTACCGCAGTATCGATGGGTAATCCCCATGCAGTCATTTATGTCGAGAATGCTCCAGATTTTGATGTGGAAAAATGGGGTCCGAAATTAGAAACTCATCCCTTGTTCCCGAAGAAGACCAATGTAGAATTCGTCACAGTAAAAAATGAGCACGAAGTGGAAATGAGAGTTTGGGAACGGGGGGTTGGACAAACACTTGCGTGTGGCACAGGTGCATGTGCTACAGGTGTTGCGTCTGTTTTAACTGGGCAAACTTCACGTGATGTTACTGTTCGACTTAAAGGTGGAGATTTAAAGGTTTATTGGAACAAAGAGGACAACCATGTTTATATGACTGGAGAGGCGAAAGAAGTATTTAAAGGGACTTGGCTTGGCGAAGTAAAATGATAGGAGGAATAAAAGATGACAGAAAGCTATATTCAACAATTATTCGCTGAACGAATTGGCGGGAATCAATACGGGAAAAGCAATGAAATTTATAAGTTTGAAAAGATTAAGCGTGCGAAAGCAGAAGCAAGAAAAAATTATCCCGACGTGGAACTGCTCGATCTAGGAGTTGGTGAGCCAGATCAAATGGCAGATCAAGGTGTGATCGAAACGCTTTATCAAGCAGCACAAAAACTAGAAAATCGTGGTTATGCTGATAATGGTGGCAGAGACTTAAAAGTTGCTGCATCAGAGTATTTGAAAAATGTGTTTGGTGTAGATGGAATCGATCCAGATAAAGAAATTGTTCATGTAATCGGGGCAAAATCTGCTTTATCGATGTTGCCTTCTGCTTTTATTAACCCTGGAGATATCACGATCATGACCGTTCCAGGCTATCCAATTTTAGGTACACATACGAAATGGCTAGGAGGCAAAGTGGTTAACTTACCCTTATTAAAAGAGAATAATTTCTTACCCGATTTAGATAGCTTAGATGCAGAAACCAGAAGAAAAGCAAAGCTACTTTATCTCAATTATCCAAATAACCCAACGGGTGCGAGCGCAACGAGAGAATTTTTTGAAAAAGTGGTTCAATTTGCAAAAGAAAATAATATCATCGTTATTCACGATGCCGCTTATGCTGCATTAACTTTTGACGGGGTGAAGCCCCTTAGTTTTCTTTCCATCCCCGGTGCAAAAGAAGTTGGAATAGAGGTTCACTCCCTTTCGAAATCATATAATATGACAGGGTGGCGGATTGGATTCGTTGCAGGGAATGAATTGATTGTTCGAGCATTCTCAGATGTCAAGGATAATAATGATTCTGGTCAATTCTTAGCGATTCAAGAGGCAGCGATCTATGCTTTACAACATCCTGAAATTACGGAAAAAACAGCAGAAAAATATTCTCGTCGACACAATCTATTAATGAATACTTTAAAAGAATTAGGATTTCAGGCAAATAAGCCAAAAGGTTCTTTCTTTATGTATGTTGAAGCACCAAAAGGAATTAAAAATGGTCCAACGTTTGCAACGGCAGAAGATTTTTCTCAATATCTAATCAAAGAAAAACTGATTTCGACGGTTCCTTGGGATGATGCAGGACATTTCGTTCGTTTTTCGGTAACGTTTATGGCTAAGGATGAAGAAGACGAGATCCGCGTGATGAATGAAATTAAAAATCGTTTATCTACGGTAGAATTCGTATTTTAATTCCTGAATGTCTTAATAAAAGGAAACTGACCAAAAATGGTTGGTTTTCTTCTTTTTTTGGCGAAATTAGCGTTTTTTATCTGCTAAACACTTGTAACCGTTTTTAAAATTGATTAGAATAAGGTCATGGATGTGAGAACAAATGATAAAGAGTATGACTGGATTCGGCCGAAAAGAAGCAAGTATAGGAAATAAAAAAATTACCATCGAGATGAAATCAGTCAATCACCGTTATTTCGAGACAGTATTTAAAATGCCAAAGGAATTGTTGGTTCTCGAGGATCGATTGAAAAAAATTTTGCAAAACTATGTCAAAAGAGGAAAAATTGATATTTTTATTACAATTGAAGCAAATGAAACCAACCAACTAATAGGTATTAATTGGAATCTGGCGGCACAATACATACAACTGATCAAAGAATTTATGGAAAAATTTCATCTACCAGGCAGCGTAGAGGTAAGAGATATCCTTTCCATCCCTGGTCTAATCAGTAATAGTGTCGAACTAACCGATCTAGAGGATTGGAAACAGGACTTTCTTGATTTATTTGAACAGACCTGCCGTGTTCTGTTTGCGATGCGGCAAGTTGAAGGAAATACTCTAATGAAGGATTTTTCTTCTCGCTTGAACTATATCAATGAAGTTTTAAAGAAAGTAGAGGCAAAAGCCCCCACAGTCATAGAGGAATATCGGGAAAAACTTCAAGCTAGAATCAATGAATGGTTAAATGGTGTTGTTGAAATCGATGAAGCTCGTCTCCTCAATGAGGTTGCTTTTTTTACAGATAAGGCGAATATTGATGAAGAGGTTACCCGATTAAAGAGCCATATCGATCAATTTCGTTTGAATTTAACGATAGACGAGCCTGTCGGCAGAAAGCTAGATTTCCTTGTTCAGGAGATGAATCGGGAAGCAAATACGATTGGTTCCAAGGCAAACAACCTAGAATTAAGCCAATATGTGATCGAAATAAAGAGTGAACTTGAAAAAATAAGGGAACAAGTTCAAAATGTAGAGTAATCAGGCATTCCATTTTAAGATCAAATGAAGCTTAAGGTGGATCCTAACTTTAAAATTGGTTAAATTATATGTAATATCTACCTAAGGGGGTACTAAGATATGTCAATTAAATTAATCAACATTGGATTTGGGAATATTGTTTCAGCAAATCGAATTATTTCGATCGTAAGTCCTGAATCGGCACCAATTAAACGGATTATTCAAGAGGCAAGAGATCGAAGTATGCTGATTGATGCAACCTATGGTAGAAGAACTCGTGCAGTTATCATTACAGATAGTGATCATGTCATTCTATCTGCTGTTCAACCAGAAACTGTCGCACATCGTCTTACTTCTAAGGAAGAGATGGGAGAAGAATAATATAGGAGTGTCAGCAAACATGTTTGTACAAAAAGGGCTTTTGATTGTTCTTTCTGGACCATCAGGCGTGGGTAAGGGTACTGTCTGTTCAGTCCTTCGCAAAGAACAATCAGATATTGTGTATTCTGTTTCTGCAACAACGAGATCACCTCGGATTGGAGAAGTAGAGGGAATTAATTATTTTTTTAAAACACGGGAAGCATTTCAGCAAATGATTCAAAACAATGAGTTATTAGAATGGGCAGAATACGTAGGAAACTACTACGGAACACCACGTCGTTTTGTAGAGGAAACCATTCAACAAGGGAAAGATATTATCCTTGAAATTGAGGTACAAGGAGCCTTAAAAGTTAAACAAACATATCCTGAAGGGATCTTTATTTTCTTGATACCTCCATCCTTAGCTGAATTAAAAAATCGGATTATCCATAGAGGAACGGAAAATGATGAGAATTTAATCAGGCGGATGAATGCGGCGAAAGAAGAACTAAAAATGTTAAAGTATTATGACTATGCCGTTGTGAATGATGAGATTAGTAAGGCAGTGAAACGAATTCAGGCGATTATCGAAGCTGAACGTTTACGAAAAGAACGGATCCTACCTTATTATGAACAATGGCTAAAGGAGGAACTTTAGATGTTATATCCATCGATCGACAAACTATTAGAAAAGGTTGAAAGTAAGTATATTCTTGTCGTAGCAGCTTCTAAGCGAGCTCGAAAATTAAGAGACGGCGAACCACTACTCATCTCTTCACCTAAATCGAATAAATATGTGGGAAAGTCTTTAGAAGAAATCTATGAGGATCAAGTGATGATTGAAAACAATAGATAATCAATAAAAATAACAACCCCTTTCGGTTGTTATTTTTTTAGTGAGAATAAAGGAGTGAACGGCATGAAAGGTAAAAATATTCTTTTAGGGGTATCGGGAGGAATCGCAGCTTATAAGGCAGCAATTCTAGTTAGTCAACTAACCAAAAAAGGCGCCAATGTTCAAGTGGTAATGACGGAATCAGCTACAAAATTTATCACACCGCTTACCTTACAAACCCTATCTCGGAATGAAGTGTATCTCGATACATTTGCTGAAAAAAATCCCAAAGTGGTCTCTCACATCGATATTGCGGATCGGGCTGATTTAGTCATTATCGCCCCCGCTACAGCTAATATCATCGCAAAGTTGGCACATGGAATTGCTGATGATATGCTATCAACCACTTTATTAGCAGTACAATCACCCATTATTATTGCTCCAGCGATGAATGTACATATGTATGATCATCCTGCGGTAAAAGAGAACATTCGAATCCTAAAATCAAGAGGAGTACGTTTCATTGAGCCAAATGCAGGATTATTGGCTTGTGGTTATGTAGGTAAAGGTCGTTTGGCAGAACCGGAAGAAATTGTTGCCGCAATTGAGTCATATTTTCAAAGTTCCCAAGATTTTAAAGGAAAAACTTTTCTGATTACAGCAGGTGCAACTCGAGAAAAAATTGACCCTGTTCGTTTTTTTACCAATCGTTCTACAGGGAAGATGGGGTATGCGTTTGCAGAAGCAGTTGTAGAACGTGGTGGAAAGGTGATTCTTGTTTCAGGGAAAACCAGCCTTTCAGTTCCAGCAAATGTTGAAATGATTTTAGTTGAATCCGCTGAAGAGATGTACCAAGCGGTGATGAACCAATTAGATAATGCAGATGTAATCATTAAAGCAGCAGCTGTGGCAGATTATCGACCTAAAGTCGTCTACGATCAAAAATTTAAAAAGGGAGAAGGCGACTGGATCATAGAAATGGAACGAACAAAAGATGTTGCATTAGAAGTAGGAAAAAGGAAAAAAGATCATCAATTATTAATCGGTTTTGCTGCAGAATCGGAAGATGTCATCGAACGAGCAAAAGGAAAGTTAAAGAAAAAAAATATGGATATGATTATCGCGAATCATATATTACTAGAAGGTGCGGGGTTTGAAGGGGATACGAATATTGTGACTTTGATCACGAAAGAGGGAGAGCAAATTGACTACCCCATGATGAGTAAAAAAGAACTGGCACATCAAATCCTGAATCAAATCATACTCCGTTTGGAAGGAAAGAGTCAAAGTGTACGCAACGGTCGTGATTGATATACCAGATTTAAAACACCAAGGGTTTGACTATCAAATTCCTGAACCTTATCGGTCGACGATACAAGTGGGAAGTCGTGTACTCGTTCCTTTAACCAATCGTCTGGTTCAGGGTTATGTCGTAGATATTCATGAAACGACTGAAGTGGGAAAGATAAGGCCGATCCATGAGGTTCTCGATATCATTCCCTCATTAAGTCAAGAGATGATTCAACTAGGAAAATGGATGAGTGAATATTATGTAAGTCAATTGTTTCGTACTTATCAAATTCTCCTACCCGCTGCTCTAAAAACAAAGATGGAAGAATATATTATCATCGGGAATAAAGAACTATCGGATTTGACGTTGATTGAAATAGAAATTATGGACTGGATACGACCACGTCAACCCGTAAGCATCAAGAAATTGCTAGGGAGTTTTCCAGGGAATGAGAAAATCATTAAAGAGCTGATTCAATCAGGTGTTTTAGAATTACAAAGGGAATTTAAAGACAAAACAGCAAAGAAAAAGATACCATACTTGAAGTCTCGTTTAACGTTAGAACAATTATTATTAGAAATCGCCGCTTTACCAAAGCAAGCAATAAAACAAAAAATGGTTCTTGAATATTTTATCAGTCGTGAAATCGATGAAGTGAGTCTTTCTCAATTACTCTCTGAATTAAAAATAACACGCAGTACAATTCAGTTATTGGTAAAAAAAGGTAATTTTACCATCATAGAAAAAGAAGAATATCGGGATCCTTATAAGGATCGCGTTTTTCAAGATAAGAAAATCACGTTAACTCCGATGCAAGATCAAGTTCTTCGAAAAATTATTGACTCGATGGAAAATCAACGAACGGTCCCTTTTCTCCTTCATGGAATTACAGGAAGTGGGAAAACAGAAATCTATCTGAGTGCAATTCAACACGCACTTGAACAGGGAAAAGATTCTATATTATTAGTACCCGAAATCTCTTTAACACCGCAGATGGTAGAGCGGTTTAAGGGAAGATTTGGTGAATTGGTTGCTGTGATGCACAGCAGAATGTCTCAAGGGGAGCGTTATGATGAATGGCGACGGATTCAAAAAGGTAATGCGAAGATTGTCGTTGGTGCTAGGTCAGCGATCTTTGCTCCTTTTCGAAACTTGGGCCTTATTATTATTGATGAGGAGCATGAGAGTTCCTATAAACAAGAAGAACATCCAAAATACCATGCTCGTGATATTGCAATTTGGCGAGCCAAATATCATCATGCCACATTGGTTCTTGGAAGTGCGACCCCTTCGATGGAATCTTATTATCAAGCGTCAAAACAAAACTATCAACTATTAGAATTACCTGAACGAGTGTTTGGTAGTCAGTTGCCGACGGTACACATTGTGGATATGCGAGAGCAACTGCGGATGGGAAATCGATCCATGTTTAGCCAAATGTTACAAGAGAAGATCGAAGAAAAATTAGAGAAAAAAGAACAAATCGTCTTGTTTCTGAATCGTCGAGGTTATTCCACTTTTGTGATGTGTCGTTCTTGTGGCTATGTGATGAAATGTCCTCATTGTGATATATCCTTAACCTATCATCATTCTGACCGATCATTACGTTGTCACTATTGTGGTTATACAGAACATCAACCAAAACTATGCCCAGAGTGTCATAGTCCTTATATACGTT
The DNA here is from genome assembly GCF_004342885.1 of Tepidibacillus fermentans. NCBI lineage: Bacteria > Bacillati > Bacillota > Bacilli > Caryophanales > Bacillaceae > Tepidibacillus > Tepidibacillus fermentans. The sequence goes on along the minus strand of NZ_SMAB01000001.1, from coordinate 23,080 downwards.
ATTTTGGTACGGGCACACAGAAAGTAGAAGAAGAACTAACAAAACGTTTCCCAGGAGTTCGTGTCATTCGTATGGATGTAGATACGACGAGTAAAAAGGGAGCGCACGAACGATTGCTGAATGTCTTTAAGAATGAACAAGCAGATATTCTTCTCGGTACACAAATGATTGCTAAAGGTCTCGATTTTCCAAAAGTGACATTAGTCGGGGTTATTTCTGCCGACTCTCTATTGCGTCTTCCCGATTTTCGCTCAGCAGAACGCACGTTTCAACTATTAACTCAAGTAAGTGGAAGAGCAGGAAGACACCAATTACCTGGAGACGTTATCATCCAAACCTATGATCCTGAACATTACAGTATTGAACATGCGAGTCATCATGATTATAACTCCTTTTTTAGGAAAGAATTAGAACAGCGAAATCTATTACATTATCCACCCTTTACAAGAATGATTCTCATTCAATTTAGCCATGAGAATCTTATGCTCGCAATGAAAGCAATTGAACGGTTTGCAAGAGAACTAAAGGGTATGTTGAAAATTTCTGCCGAGGTTTTGGGACCTGTTGCAGCACCTATTCCAAAGATCAAAGATAGATATCGATTTCAATGCGTGGTAAAATATAATGATGAATATTTTATAGTCAATAAAGCGATTCATCGAGCCATTCAAGTTGTGAATGAATCGATCAAAGATCGAAAAATACTCATCCAAGTAGATGTCGATCCATATATGCTTTTATAGGAGGGAGATATCAATGGCCATTCGAGTCATTTTAAAAGATACCGATCCATTACTTAGAGAAATTTCAAAACCTGTTAAAGAAATTACTCCAAGAATCCATAAATTGTTAGATGATATGGCTGAAACGATGTATGATGCGAATGGTGTTGGTTTAGCTGCACCGCAGATAGCCATTCTTAAACGAGTCATCGTCATCGATGTAGGTGATGGATTGATTGAATTGATCAATCCTGAAGTTATTGAAAAAGATGGTGAGCAAGTCGGTCCAGAAGGTTGTTTAAGTGTACCTGGAGTAGTAGGTAAGGTAAAACGACCAAACCATGTCAAGGTAAAAGGACTAGATCGTAACGGCCAAGAAATCATCGTGGAAGGTACTGGATTAAAAGCGCGGGCATTATTACATGAAATTGATCATTTGAATGGTGTACTATTTACAGATTTGGCATTAGAACTATATAAAGAAGAATTAAATATATAGGAGTGAATTTTGAATGAGAATTGTTTTCATGGGGACTCCTGATTTTGCAGTCCCTTCTTTGCAATCACTAGTCGATCATGGATATAATGTCGTTGGTGTGGTAACTCAACCCGATCGTCCAAAGGGGAGGAAACAAATCCTAACCCCATCTCCTGTTAAAGAGTTAGCGATTAAATTAGGATTAGAGGTGTTTCAACCTGAGCGAATCAAACGTGAAGAAGCGATTGAACATGTTCTGAGCTGGAAGCCAGATTTAATAGTTACTGCTGCTTATGGGCAGATTATACCTGAGCCTTTACTTTTCACTCCTAAGTTTAAAGCAATAAATGTGCATGCCTCATTATTACCAAAATATCGTGGGGCTGCACCTATTCATCAAAGTATTATTCATGGGGAAAAAGAAACAGGGGTTACCATCATGTATATGGTAAAGGAACTAGATGCAGGTGATATTTTATCTCAAGCAAAAGTAGTGATTGAATCCGATGATACAGTAGGAACTCTTCACGATAAATTAAGTCAAGTAGGAAAAAACCTGCTCATTGAAACGATCAAAAAAATTGAGGAAGGTACGATTCACCCGATCCCTCAAGATGATCATTTGGCAACCTATGCACCAATGATAAAAAGAGAAGATGAAAGAATCGTTTGGAATAAGACAAGCACTCAAATCTATAACCAAATTCGTGGGATGAATCCATGGCCTGTTGCTTTTACTACTTATAAAGGGCAGAACGTTAAAGTTTGGTGGGCAGAACCATTCCCATATCATCATGAGACAGAGCCAGGAACGATTTTACGAGTGACAAAGGATCAGCTTCTGGTTGCAACAAAGGATGGAGCAATAGAGTTAAAAGAAATTCAGCCTGCAGGAAAGAAAAAGATGGACATTGTTTCTTTCTTACAAGGAGCTCAAGTTCAAGAAGGGGAAAAATTAGGTGAAATCAATGAACAAGAAGTGGACAGCTAGAGAGGTTGCTCTTGATGTACTGACAAAAGTAGATATCCATCATTCATATAGTAATTTACAATTGAATCAGACATTACAAAAGGCACAATTATCTCGTACCGATGCTAATTTTGCTACCCAAGTGATTTATGGGACGATTCAACATTTGAATCGGATCGATTGGATGTTAATGCCTTTTTTACGAACACCTTTAGAGAAGTTAGAACCATGGGTACGCAATCTACTGCGGATAAGTATTTATCAAATATGGTATCTGGACCGAATTCCTCCTCATGCTGTGGTCAATGAGGCGGTGAATATTGCCAAAAAGCGTGGCCATCAAGGGTTATCCGGGATGGTCAATGCTATCTTACGTAATTATTTGCGAAAGAAAGACCAACTCCGGATCCCTGATCATCTTTCTGTAAAAGAGAAAATTGCTCTCGAACACTCGCATCCAGAGTGGTTGGTTTCTCGTTTTATCGAGGATTATGGAGAAGAGGAAGCGGAACAGATTTGTAGAGTGAATAATTTACCACCCCATCATTCGATCCGAATAAATCCATTAAAAATATCAAGAGATGAAATGGTTAAACTTTTAAAAGAAGAATATCAAGATGAAATCGAAGTTTTGCCCTCACCACTGTCCCAACAAGGAATTATCGTAAAAGGTGTAGGAAATTTAGCTTTAAGTAAGTGGTATGAAATGGGGTATTTTACCGTTCAAGATGGCAGTTCGATGCTGGTAGCGGAAGTATTAGATCCAAAACCAGACATGACTGTACTTGATGCAGCAGCAGCTCCAGGGGGAAAAACGACACATATTGTAGAAAAAATGAATGATCAAGGTAGAATTGTTGCAGCCGATTTACATAAACATAAAATCCGTTTAATTGAAGAGCAGCAAAAGAGACTAGGATTACATATCATTGAAACGATTCTTGCAGATGCGAGGGAATTAAAAGAACATTTTTCATCTATATTTGATCGAATCTTATTAGATGTACCTTGTTCAGGATTGGGTGTGATTCGCAGAAAACCAGACTTAAAGTGGGCGAAGACGGAGAATCAAATACAACAAATTACAAGAGTACAACGGGAGATTCTTGAAACGGTTGCTCCATTACTAAAAATAGGCGGGGTTCTTGTATATAGTACTTGTACAATGACGAAAGAAGAGAATCAAAATATGATTCTTTCATTTGTAAATGATCATCCAGAATTTGAACTTGATCCATTTCTTCCGAGGTATTTACCTCAAATTGTCAATGACAAATTAGATGCAAGCAAAGGAATGATTCAGATTCTTCCTCATTATTTTAACACGGATGGTTTTTTTATTAGTCGACTCATTAGAAAGTAGAACAATAATAAATGAGATGGTGAACAAAACTTATGCAGAAAAGAAACATCTATGATTTTACAATCGAAGAATGGAAATCTTGGTTAAAAGAACATCAAGAACAAGGTTACCGTGCTGAACAAATCTATCAATGGTTATATGTAAACCGTGTTGATTCAATTGATGAAATGAGCAATCTTCCTCAATCGTTACGTGCAAAGATTGCTGAAGAGTTTGAATTTCAGGCTTTGCATACCTTGACAGAACATCGTTCTCAAGATGGAACAGTGAAATTTCTCTTTCAACTTCATGATGGACATGCTATTGAAACGGTCATTATGAAACATAATTATGGTAACTCCGTATGTGTGACTACACAGGTTGGATGTCGGATGGGATGTACTTTTTGTGCTTCTACTTTAGGTGGAGTAGCTCGGAACTTAACACCGGGTGAAATTGTTGCTCAAGTGGTCGAGTCGCAAAAATTATTAGATAGAACAGGTGAGAGAGTGAGTAGCATTGTGGTCATGGGATCAGGCGAACCATTTGATAATTATGATGCTACCATTCAATTTATAAAGATTGTGAATGAAGATAAAGGGTTGAAAATTGGGCAACGTCATATTACTGTCTCAACAAGTGGGATTGTTCCGCGAATTTATGATTTCGCGGATCTAAAATGGCAAGTGGGTTTCGCTGTTTCTTTACATGCACCAAATGAGGAACTAAGAACAAGATTGATGCCCATTAACAAGAAATATCCGATTAAGGAATTAATGGAAGCCTGTCATTACTATATCAATACGACGAAGCGAAGGATTACTTTTGAGTATGCCTTAATGGGAAATGTAAATGATCAGGATGAACATGCGCGAGAATTAGCAAAACTCATTCAAGGAATGAAATGCCATGTCAATTTGATTCCTGTGAATTATGTTCCAGAGAGAGTATATACAAGAACACCAAGAAATCAAATTTTTCGGTTCAAAAAGATTCTTGAAGATTCTAATATTAATGTTACGATTAGACGTGAACAAGGTGGGGATATTGAAGCAGCTTGTGGCCAGCTACGTGCAAAACATATGGATCTAGAATTTCGGTTATAAATGTTGGGGTGAGAAACTTGTTAACAGCATTGGGATCTGATGTGGGGAAGGTTAGAGAAATCAATGAGGATCATGTTTATCTAAGTGAACAGTATCCAAACGGGTCATATATTGCTATACTTGCGGATGGGATGGGAGGACATTTAGCAGGAGAAATCGCTAGTAAAACTGCTGTTGAGATAATTTATCAAGAACTTCATCCTTTTGTAGCAAATGCAAGAAACATTAATGAATTAAAATACGTTTTGGAAGAAGCAATTGAGAAAGCGAATTCGGTCGTCTATCAAAAATCAATGAAGGATGAACGCTATCGTGGAATGGGAACGACGATTGTTGCGGCCATTGTGAATGAAGATGAGATTCTTTTAGGACATATTGGCGATAGTCGGGCTTATTTGATTGATTCCGAGAAAATCCAGCAATTAACCAGTGATCATTCCTTAGTGAATGAATTGCTCAAATCAGGGCAAATATCGGAAAAAGATGCGATTAATCACCCGCGAAAAAATATTTTAACAAGAGCACTTGGTACGGATGAATATGTCAAGGTAGATATGAATTTGCTTCCATGGAAAAAGGGACAAACTTTACTTCTTTGCTCAGACGGGCTTACGAATGAAGTATCAGATCAAAAAATCTTTGAACTTGTAAATCTTACTCCAGAAAATCCAAATCACGTTGTTGAGCGATTGATCTTTCAGGCGAATCAAGCCGAAGGAAAGGATAATATTTCCGTCATTCTTATTCATCATGGATAACTTGGGGAAGAAAAGAGGTGAAATCCTATGATTGGGAAAATACTTGCTCATCGCTACCAATTAATAGAAAAAATTGGTGGTGGCGGTATGGCAGAAGTATATCGAGCTTTTGACCAATTGGCAAAAAGGGATGTAGCGATAAAGATCTTAAGACAAGAGTTCGTTCATGAAGATGATTTTATTAAACGTTTTCAGAGGGAAGCGGAATCGATCGCTACCTTATCCCATGACAATGTGGTAACGATCTATGATGTAGGGGAAGAAGATGATCTTTACTATATTGTGATGGAATATATCGAAGGACATACATTGAAACAACTGATTCAAAAGGAAGGAAAACTTTCACTAGAGCGTTCACTTGATATAGCGAAGAAAATTGCATCGGCCTTAAATCATGCTCATCAACATCATATTATCCATCGTGATATCAAACCTCAAAATATATTAGTGGGAGAAAATGGAGAGGTCAAAGTCTCTGATTTTGGAATCGCTAGAACCTTAAGTTCAGCAACAATTACTCATACGGGTTCGGTATTAGGATCTGTACATTATTTATCTCCTGAACAAGCAAAAGGTGGATTTACCGATGAGAAAACGGATTTATATTCATTAGGAATTGTTTTATATGAAATGTTAACTGGAAAACTGCCTTTTTCGGGTGACAGCCCAATTACCGTTGCTTTAAAACACTTGCAGGAAAATTTTGACTACCCTCGTGATCTAAATCCGGAAATCCCACAGAGCGTGGAGAATATTATTCTCAAAGCATTAGAGAAAGATCCGACAAAAAGGTATCAGTCAGCAGAAGAAATGCTTTATGACTTAGAAACAGCGCTTGATCCAGAGAGAATCGACGAACCACGAATACAACTTCAATCAATAGGCGAAGATGACGATCCAACGATTATCATTCCAAGATTTAGTGAGAATATAGGGCAAGACCATTTACAAACGACTTACACCCCCCAATCAAGAAAAATGAAGAAAAGGAAATTTCAGAAAAGAGTATTCCCAGTGATTGCAATTTTTTTCATTATTGCACTATCGGGAATTTTTGGTTTTCAATATATTAATAGTAAATTCAAGGTTCCTGAGATCGAAACGCCACGACTGGAAGGATTACCAAAAGATGAAGCGATCAGACAACTTAACGAATTGCATTTACAATATGAGATGATTGAACAGACGGATCCAGTGGTCAAAGAAGGCTATGTGATTAAACAAGACCCAAATTATGGTGGAAAAATGAAAACCAATCAAAAAATCATGCTCTATGTGAGTTTAGGTAAAGAAAAAATGGCGATGCCAGATTTATTCAATAAAGATCAAAGGCAGGCTTCTCTATTACTTCAACAAATAGGTTTTAAAGAGATCGAGATCAAAGAAGAATACAGTGATACTGTTCCTAGTGGAAATGTTGTGAAACAAGATCCGACTGCTAACGATATGGTTCGACCTGAAGATACCAAAGTTACTTTATATATCAGTCAAGGTAAAAAAACATTCAAGATGCCAAATCTCATTGGATTAACAGAAGATGAAGCGAGAAGCGTACTTCTAAAGTATGGCCTAGAAATTAATATGATTGAAAAGGAATATACTTCTGAACAAGAAAAAGATAAAATCTTTCGTCAGTTTCCATTTTCTCCAGGAGACGAGGTAACAGCTGGAGATAAAGTGGATATTTCAATTAGTCTTGGGTATCCTAAAGAGGCAAAAAAAGTGATGGGGGATGTATTGGTTGATATAGCAGAAGGGGAAACGGCTCAAATCAAAATTACAATAGATGATTCCCGCGGTAAAAATATACTATGGAAGGAAGAACAAATCGTAGGCCCAAAATATTATGAGAATATCGAGCTAGTTCTTATGCCGGGTATGCAGGGTACGATCAATGTATATAAAGACGGGAAATTATTCCGAATGAAGAAAATCAATTATCAGTAAAATGGAGGTTTATTATGCCTGAAGGACTGATTACCCGTGCATTAAGTAGTTTTTATTACGTGAAATCAAATAATCATTTATGGGAGTGTAAAGCAAGAGGACTCTTTAAAAAACACCAGATAACTCCTCTTGTGGGTGACAGAGTCATTTTTGAAGAAATAAATGATCAACAAGGTTATATTACAGAAATTTTGCCAAGAAAAAATGAATTGGTTCGGCCACCGATTAGTAATGTGGATCAAGCCGTTCTTGTATTCTCTGTCGCTGAGCCAGATTTTAATAGCACACTATTAGATCGTTTTCTTGTCCATGTTGAAAAAGCAGGTATTCCTTCTCTTATCTGTTTAACAAAGCTGGATCTAATCGAAGATTCAACCATTATCGATGAAAAGATGGATGTTTATCAAAAGATGGGATATAAAGTTGTCAAAACGAGTTCAAAAACCAAGAATGTAGAAGAATTAGAAAAGGAATTAGAAGGCAAAATTTCTGTTTTTGCTGGACAATCAGGAGTAGGAAAATCATCACTGCTTAACGCTCTTATCCCAAGTCTTCAACTTGAAACAGCTGGAATTAGTCCAAAATTAGGAAGGGGAAAGCATACAACTAGGGTTGTACAAATGATTGAGCTCCCTTCAGATGGTTTGGTTGCGGATACTCCTGGTTTTAGTCAATTAGATTTCCAAGGGATTGACTCTAATACCTTGGGAAGGTATTTTATAGATATTGATCAGTTTTCCGATCGATGCCGTTTTCGAGGTTGTTTACATGTAAAAGAACCTGGTTGTGCCGTAAAAGAAGCAGTAGAAAACGGTGAAATTTCAGCTGAACGCTATTCCCATTATTTAGATTTTTACGAAGAAGTGAAAGAAAAAGAAGAGAAAAAATGGAGGTAATCGAGTGATAAAAATTGCACCCTCAATTCTTTCTGCTGATTTTTTTCAATTAGGAGAGGAAGTCAAAACGGTTGAAGAAGGAGGAGCAGATCTCCTTCATATCGATGTAATGGATGGCCATTTTGTTCCAAATATCACGATTGGTCCATTAGTGGTAGAAGCGATTAAACCAAAAACCAATTTACCTTTGGACGTTCATTTAATGATCCTTAATCCAGATCAATATATTGAGCCATTTATCAAAAGTGGTGCTGATATCATTTCTGTTCATGTTGAAGCAACCTATCATTTACATCGAACCATTCATTTGATCAAGAACCTTGGTGCAAAAGCATCTGTTGCCATAAACCCAGCAACGCCTTTACAGGTCATTGATTACGTCTTAGAGGATTTGGATATGGTTTTATTGATGACGGTAAACCCTGGATTTGGCGGACAATCCTTTATTCCCCAAGTTTTACCGAAAATTAAAGCCCTTAAAGAGTTAATCGATAAAAGAGGATTATCTACTGACATTGAAGTAGATGGAGGGATTAATGATAAGACGGTGAAACAAGTTATTGACGCTGGGGCAAACGTTATTGTTGCAGGCTCTTATATTTTTAGGCAAAGGGATCGGAAACAAGCGATCAATCACTTAAGAGGAATTTAAAGGTGTACATGATTCAAATGAAAAGAATGATATTTATCCTCATTTTCACATTAGCGCTGAATATCATAATCCCAAAACCCGCTCGCGCAATGAATCTAGTTGGAGAGTCTGCTATATTAGTTGATGTAACAACTGGAGAAATCCTTTTTGAAAAAAATATGGACAAACCGATGTATCCGGCAAGTGTTACCAAGATAATGACCGTCATCCTTGCCCTTGAAAAAGGCAATCTGGATGATATCGTTACGGTAAGTAAAAATGCAGCGACCCAAGATGGAACGAGAATTTATCTTGTAGAAGGTGAAAAAGTTCGGTTAAAAGATTTGGTTTATGGCGCCTTATTGAATTCGGGTAATGATGCTGCTGTCGCTATTGCCGAACATTTTGGTGGTAGTGTAGAATCCTTTGTTGAGATGATGAATGAAAAAGCGAAAGTATTAGGAATGAAAAACACACATTTTGCTAATCCCAGCGGTCTTCCTAATCCAAACCATGTAACTTCTGCCTACGATATGAGTCTCCTTGCGATGTATGCATTAAAAAATCCTGTTTTCCGGGAAATCGCATCTTCCAAAACTTATGATGCCAAATGGATTGGGAATAATGTACATGCTTTTATTCAAAACCATAATCGATTACTTTGGGATTACCCCTTCGCGACAGGGATGAAAACTGGGTATACGGTTGCTGCTCGAAGTACAATCGTTGCATCAGCAAATAAAGATGGTCGGGAACTTATTGCAGTCGTTTTAAAATCGGATCCAAGGGCTTTTTATAAAGATGCGGAACAATTGCTTGATTATGGATACCAAAAGACAAGGTTAGTCCCCATCTTAAAAATGAATGAAAGATTCACGACATTAAATGGATATGAAATCTCATATATTCCCAAAGAAAATCCGTATATTGTTGTGGTTGATGGAAAATTGCCAGAACTAAAAATGAAAGAACATTTTAAAACAAAGAAAAAAATCGGTTTCTTTGACCAGACCATTGTGAAAAAAGGAGAAGTGATTGGACAATTAGCAATCTATAATGGAGAAAAATTAATTCGTACGGTAGACTTAGTAGCGACAAAAGATATCAAAAACTCCTATCCTATCTCTAAAAGTAGCATATATTTTATGTTTGCTGTATTCGCTTTTTCGATAATTGGATTCATTTTGGTATTAAAAAGAAAAAGAGAAAAGCAAACGATCAACGGGTTTGGATGGTTGGAACAATAAAGAGTAGAATCCTCTAAGGACACTACTCTTTTTTTCATATAAAATGGCTTGTATGTTCTAACGATAGGGTTGTATATTCCAAAAGCAACGACTTTTGGAAGTGTATTTCTTTCCTAATCCTTTTTCATTCAAAAGAAATACACGGACAACGGAGATGCGTTGGAATATACAAACCTAATATGACTATAGAACATATAAGCCAGCGAAACAAACATATTTTTATTCAAGATTTTGATTCAATTTGTTACTTGGTTTAGGGATGAATTCAAATATTTTTTTTGATTCAAAAGACTTAATTAAGGATGTAAGCCAAGTGTAATATTCTTCAGCTTGTGTAAGCTTGTTCAGATCCGTTTGCACTTGTTCTTTTATTTCGGAAGAAGTACTAGGATTATTCAACAATTCATCATAATCTTTTTTAGATTGCTGAATCGCATGCAAATTTAATTCTATTGCTCTTTTCCATTTGATCGAAAAGAAATCAAAGAAAACCTGATACCAATCTTCCTCTGCTTGATAAAGGTCCTTACGTACTCCTTTTTTCCATACCTTATTTACCATATTCGTTTCTAATAAAGTTCGAACACCTGTACTCATACTTGTTTTACTCATGCCTAATGCTTCACGCATTTCGTCTAACGTTAAGGGGCGCTCGGAGAAATACAATATGCCATATAAACGACCAACAGAATCTGTAATTCCATAAAGATCCATATTTTCAGTGATAGAATGAATGACACGTTCGCGCGCTTTTTCTAAACGTTTTATATCTTTATTTAAATGAATATCTCCTTGATTAACCAACATAAATTCTCCTCTTTCAAAGGTTATCATCTTTAAATTACCACTTATTGTTAGATTTTATAAGCAAGCAATATTATACAAAATAGTATGGGAATCTTCTATATTCGTTAAAAAATTTTATATGAAATTTTTTTTCACGTAAAGAAACAAACAGTGAAGGATACTAGAGGATCAAGGAGAATAAATCAGGAATCTTAAGTTTTATATTGTACAGTTTTATCTGTATATACAAAATTAACATATATTATTAAATATACAGTTTGTTCGTTTTATAGTCTTATAGTAGAATAAAAAGGAATTTCGACCAATGAAAATGAATTTTAATCCAATTTTTAATACATTGAGGGGAGACCAATGAGTAAAATCGTTATCAAGAATTTAACCAAAATCTTTGGTTCGCATCCTGAAGAAGTTTTAAATCGCTTAAAAAAAGGGGAAAGCAAAGCCAAAATTCTAGCAGAAACAGGTGCAACCGTAGGGGTAAACCAAGTTTCTTTTGAAGTGGAAGAAGGGGAATTCTTTGTGATTATGGGTCTATCAGGGAGTGGAAAATCTACGCTGATCCGTTTGATTAACCGTCTGATAGAACCGACGACTGGAGAAATCTTTATTGATGGCGAAAATATCGTTAAGATGGATAAAAAAGAACTGATGATGATCAGAAGAAAAAAACTAGGAATGGTTTTTCAAAATTTTGCTTTACTCCCTCATCGAACCGTACTTGCAAATGTGGAATATGGTTTAGAAATACAAGGGGTTCCAAAAGAGATTAGGGAGAAAAAAGCGAGAGAGGCACTTGAAACAGTAGGACTAGTAGGATATGAAGAGAGTTACCCCAATCAATTAAGTGGTGGAATGAAACAAAGAGTTGGTTTGGCAAGAGCATTGGCAAATGGTTCTGATATTTTACTGATGGACGAAGCATTTAGTGCACTTGATCCACTCATCCGTTCGGAAATGCAAGATGAATTATTACAATTACAAAGTAAATTAAAAAAGACCATTTTATTTATTACTCATGACTTAGATGAGGCACTCAAATTAGGTGATCGAATTGCCATCATGAAAGATGGGAATATCGTTCAAATCGGAACACCAGAAGAAATCTTAACGGATCCTGCTGATGACTATGTTTCTGCTTTTGTCAAAGATGTAGACCGCTCGAAAGTTCTAACTGCGGAACATATCATGAAAAAGCCTGATGTTATTACCACTTGGAAAGATGGACCGAGAATCGCGATTAAGAAAATGAAAGATGCGGGCTTGTCCAGTATCTTTGTTGTGGATCGGGAAAGAAGGCTAAAAGGGCTACTTACCATTGATGCAACACTGGAAGCTTTGAATCAAAAAAAGTGGGTCGAGGACATGTTAGTTCAAGATTTTCCTATCACTTCGCCAAGTACTCCTCTTCAGGAATTAATTCCAATTGCTGCAAAAACAAAGTACCCGATTGCAGTTGTAGAAGAGGGGAAATTAAAAGGAATCATAGTTCGTGTTACCATCTTATCAGGACTGGTTCGAGGAAGGGAAGAGGAGGAATAAAAGATGAATTGGTTTCATATACCACTTGAACAATGGACAAATGATTTTGTCGAATTCTTTTTATTGCCAGTATTAGGACCGATTTTTGAATCGATCAGTCATTATATAGGGCTTATTTTAGATCAGTTTGAAAACTTTTTAACTTGGGTCCCTCAAGAAATCATGACGGCCATTATTGTTTTACTTGCTTGGTGGACAAAAGGATTGAAAGTGGCTGTATTTAGTTTCATTGGATTACTATACATTGGTTCAGTCGATCTTTGGAAAGAAGCAATGCAAACGTTGGCTGTTGTTTTATCAGCGACATTCTTATCGATTTTGATCGGAATCCCATTTGGAATATGGAGTGCAAAATCAAGAAAAGCAGATCAAATCATCCGCCCCATCTTAGATTTTATGCAGACATTGCCTAGTTTTGTTTATTTAATCCCTACCGTCCTTTTGTTTGGGGTGGGTCCAGTACCAGCGGTGATTGCTACCTTTGTTTTTGCAACTCCACCTGCTGTACGTTTAACGAGTCTTGGGATTAAACAAGTTCCAATAGAAGTGATTGAGGCAGCAAAAGCATTTGGATCTACTTCCTGGCAGATGTTGGTCAAGGTACAATTGCCCATTGCCAAACCAACGATTATGGCAGGGATTAATCAAACCATTATGATGTCATTAGCAATGGCAGTTATCTCGGCGATGATTGGGGCACCAGGCTTGGGATCTGTTGTTCTTCAAGCTATTACAAGGGTAAATGTAGGAATGGGATTAGTTGGTGGATTAGGAATTGTCTTCTTAGCCATCATTTTAGATCGAATCACCGAAGGATTAGGCCGTAAGCAAAAATAAATGGGATGAAAATGGGTTTACCATTTTTATCATATATCATCAATAAAAAAAGAAAAAAAAGGGAGTGAAAGAATGAAAAAGTATATGAAACAAATCTTGATTGTATTTTTATTATTTACCGTCGTATTAGGGGGATGTCAGACAAGTAAAAATGTTAACAGGGATGACAATGGGAAAGATAGTAAAACGATTACGTTTGGTGTCACACCATGGACAAGTACTATTCCACCTACTTATGTAGCAAAAGCGATTATTGAAGACATGGGATATAAAGTAAAATTACAAAATGCCGACGCAGGTGTTGTTTATGCTGGTTTAGCCAAAGGCGATATCAATGTATTTATGGATGCTTGGTTGCCTGATATGCACAGAAATTATATGGAGAAATACGGGGATAAAATTGATGATGTAGCGATTAGTTACAAAGAGGGAGAATTAGGTTGGGTTGTTCCATCTTATGTTAAGGATATTAATTCTATTGAAGATCTTATGGGGAAAGAGAAGTTATTCGAAAACAAACTATTTGGAATTGAAGAAGGTGCAGGAATGACCATGACGTCACGCGAAATGATTAAAGGTTATGGTTTAGATTTAGAATATGTTGCGTCGAGTGAATCTGGAATGCTTGCGCAAGTGAAAAAATATATTTCTCAGAAAAAACCGATTCTTTTTCTAGGTTGGAGACCTCATTCAATGTTTGCAAAATGGGACTTAAAAGTACTTAAGGATCCGAAAGAATACTTTAAAACATCTGAAGTTCATGTATTAACGAACAAAGGATTAGATAAACAAGCACCCGATGTTTATCAATTCTTAAAGAATTGGAACATATCTGTAGAAGACATTGAAAAAATGATTCTAGAGATCGAAAATGGAAAAGATGCTTCAGAGGTCGCGATGAAATGGATCGAAGAAAATAAGGATAAGGTAAACAAAATGATTGGAAAGTAAGCAAAAAAAAGAAAAGTCGAGTAAGAGGAGTAATTTACTCTTACTCTTTTTTTGTTTCTCAGAATTGCTATAATAGGGTATAAAATATGTTGATAAGGGGAAGAAGAGAATGGAAAAAAAAGACATTTTTATCGTTTCTGGTGGAATTTTAACGGAACGATTGGTGTCCATGATTAAAGAGGATGATTTGATCATTGGAGTCGATCGGGGAGCAGAGTGGATTATTCAACACGGTCGTATTCCTCATTATATTATTGGGGATTTTGATTCAGCAAATTCCTCCTTTTTAGAGACAATCAAGGAGCAATATGGGGACAAAGTACAAATATTTCCTTCAGAAAAAGATGAAACCGATACAGAGTTAGCGATTCGTTTTGCCATTTCTTTACTGCCAACTTCCATAACCATTATCGGAGCAATTGGAACAAGGTTGGACCATGTATTAGCCAATATTCATGTTCTTTTACAAGCGGAAAGACAGCAAATACCCAGCCAAATCTTTGGTACCAATAATCGTATTCGTATTGTTTTACCAAATAAAACTCTTCTTGTGCAAAAAGGAGAATATAAGTATACTTCTTTGATACCCTTTACAGAAAAAGTTGAAGGTATTTCGATTAAAGGATTTAAATATCCTCTTTCCCATGCAACGATGGAAGTTGGTTTTCCTTACGGCATAAGCAATGAATTAATCTCTGAACAAGGAACTATTTCAATCGAAAAAGGGATTTTACTAGTCATTGAAAGTAGAGATTGATCTAAAAAATAGTCTTCATATTTTAATAGAAATTGCGAAGTTTGGACATTATTCCTTTTCGCAATTTTTTTATGAACATTTTTATAGGACTAATGAATATACTGTAATAAAGAACTTGTGGGGATTTATAAATTGGTTATATGACTTTAACCCAGGATTGAAGGAGGGATTGGGGTGAGATTTTATACCATTAAACTACCCAAATTTTTAGGAGGTATTGTGAAGGCTGTTTTATCAATGTTTCAAAAAAATTAAAAGTTAAAAGGCTTCATTCACTACAATAAGCGGTGGGAAATGAAGCCTTTTTACGTTATTATGTAGTATGATCATTTAAAAAAAGCACCAAAATTTTGGTGCTATTAATTACACACGCGTAACTTTACCAGATTTTAATGCTTTTGTACTTACATATACGCGTTTTGGTTTTCCGTTAACAAGAATACGAACTTTTTGAACATTTACGCCCCAGGTACGTTTGGTTTTACGGTTGGAGTGACTTACAGCATTTCCTGTATGTCCTTTTTTACCAGTAACATAGCATTTGCGAGACATGTGTACACCCCCTTAATAAACTACATCATACATGTACATCCTATGATTAGAATTTAAATTACGTCACATACTTGGATATTTTAGCATGAGGTTTGTAAGATTTCAAGTTGAGAATTTTAGTTCGCAGTAAAAATCTAAAACTTTTAATCTCATATTCTTTATAGTAAAATATAGATTAGCCCAAAGCAAAGGAAATAATTTCTGAGGGGGTACAACAATGGCAATTGAAGTAACGACCGAATTAGGAAAAGTTACAATTTCGGATGATGTTGTGGCTACTGTTGCAGGAATTAGTGCAATGGAAGTCTTTGGTTTAGTGGGAATGGCTTCGAGAAAACAATTAAAAGATGGAATTGCAGAATTATTAGGAAGAGAAAATTTAGGTCGAGGTATAGAAGTTCGAAGTGAAGATGACGAAGTTGTAATTGATATGTATATTATAGTTAGTTACGGTACAAAAATTTCTGAAGTGGCACATAATGTACAACAAAAGGTGATTTACACCTTGGATACAATAATGGGTGTAAAGGTATCGCGGGTTAACGTAATTGTACAAGGTGTCCGTGTAACCCAAGCGTAATAAGGAGGATTTTTAGTGAACAATCAAAAGATTGATGGAAGATTATTTACGCAAATGGTTCTTGCAGGGGCCCAGAACTTAAACCAACATGTGAAAGATGTGGATGCTCTGAATGTTTTCCCTGTTCCGGATGGGGATACAGGAACTAATATGAATTTATCGCTTACATCGGGTGTAAACGAACTAAAGAAAAGAAGTACTGATCATATAGGCCAGGCAGCAGATGCCCTAGCGAAGGGTTTGTTAATGGGAGCGAGAGGGAATTCAGGGGTGATCCTTTCCCAATTATTCCGTGGTTTTTCTAAGTATGTAAGCTCATATGAATCTATTGATAGCAAACAATTTGCTGAAGCCTTAAAACAAGGTGTAGATACCGCTTACAAAGCAGTGATGAAACCAGTAGAAGGTACAATTTTAACAGTAGCTCGTGAAGCTGCACAGGAAGCAATAAAAGTTTCACGCAGAGAATCGGATATAACAAAAGTGATGGAATTAACCTTAAATAAAGGGAAAAAAGCCTTGGCTAAAACGCCCGACTTGTTACCAATATTGAAACAAGTAGGTGTTGTTGATGCTGGTGGACAAGGCCTTCTCTTTATCTATGAGGGTTTCTTGTCGTATCTTAAAGGTGAGCAGGTTGTTATAAACGATCCTCAACCAATGGTTGAAGCTACACGTTCATTAAGTGATTTGGCACATGAGCAAATGCCAGTTCAAGCTCACTTATCGACAGATGATATTGAATTTGGCTATTGTACTGAATTTATTATTGGCTTAAAAGATGAGATTGTTCAAAACGATTCTTTTTGCGAGTTAGATTTTCGTAAAGAGATCTCTCAATTCGGTGATTCATTATTGGTTGTTGCAGATGATGAAATTGTGAAAGTTCATATCCATGCTGAATATCCTGGGGATGTACTCAATTTTGCGATGAAATATGGTAGTCTACATAAGATCAAGATTGACAATATGAGAGAACAACACAGCCATATTTTATTAGGAGAAGGAAACTATCATATATCTTCAGGTCATGTTGCCAAAGTCAATACAAACCAACAGGGAAAAATCGTTGATACTAGTCATATTGAACTTAAGGAAAAACAACCATATGGTATTGTTGCAGTGGCCATGGGTGATGGGATAGCTGAAATTTTTAGAAGTTTAGGTGTCGATGCAGTCATTTCTGGTGGTCAAACGATGAATCCAAGTACCCAAGATATCGTCAATGCAATGAAAGAAATCAACGCAGAGAATTACATCGTTCTACCGAACAATAGCAACATTATTTTAGCTGCAGAACAAGCTCAAGATTTTATCGACCAACCGGTAGCCGTAATTCCAACAAAAACAATTCCACAAGGTATGGCTTCTTTACTAGCTTTTAACCCAAACACAACGATAGAAGAAAATAAAGAATCAATGACGGAAGCCTTAAAAAGTGTAAAATCGGGTCAAGTTACCTATGCAGTACGCGATTCAAAATATGATGATCTTGAAATTAAAGAAGGAAATTACCTTGGAATTTCAGAAGGTAAGATTGTAACAACATCAAGTGATATGATTGATACGGCATTTACTCTGCTTCGCAAAATGATCGATGAAGAAGAAGTATTGACGATCATTTATGGGGCGGATGTGAATGAGGATCAAGTGAAAGACTTGAAAGAAAAAGTTCTTGAACAATATCCTGATCTTGAAATTGAAGTCCATAATGGTGGTCAACCGCTTTATTACTTCATTTTTTCAATTGAATAAAAAGAATGAGGTGACAGGATGGAACCGATTTTTGTTGTAACGGATAGTACAGCAGATATTCCTAAGGAACTTGCCAAACAATTAGGAATCACTGTTGTACCGTTAAAAGTGCATATTTCGAATGAGACCTATTTAGATGGAGAAACATTAACGGCGGAAGAATTTTATCAGAAGTTGCAAAGTTCTGACGACCTTCCTACAACATCCCAACCATCACCAATGGATTTTGTTGAGACTTACAAAAAATTAGCGAATGGTAAACCGGCAAAGATTATCTCGATTCATTTATCAGCTGCTTTAAGTGGTACCGTCCAATCAGCACAATTAGCAAAGACGATGGTTGAGGAACTTGGGATTGATGTTCGGGTTTTTGATTCCAAAAAAGCATCTTATTCGATTGGAATTATTGTAGTAGGAGTTGCCAAAGCGCTTCAAGAAGGAAAAAATTTTGAAGAGTTACTTAACCTGACAAATGACTTGATTGCACGAACACAAGTTTATTTTATGGTTGATACGCTAACCTATCTGCAGAAAGGTGGAAGAATAGGTAAAGCTGCGTCTTTATTTGGTACATTATTGAATATTAAACCCATTCTGTCGTTAAATGAACAAGGTGAAGTATTTGCGGTTGATAAGGTAAGAGGCCAAAAAAAGGCAATTTCCAAGATACTAGGTTATCTCACGGATTATGCAAAAGATCAAAAAGTAGTTGCAGGTATCTCTCATGCTAGTAATCTTGAAGAAGCGAAGAATTTAGAAGGACTGCTGCGAGAGAAAATGAATATTGTTGAATTTGTTATGACCGATATTGGACCTGTCATTGGAACGCATGTTGGACCAGGTACATTGGCAGTCATGATGTATACGGTGTAGATTCAAAGTTAAACCTCCACTTTTAGTGGGGGTTTTTGTTGGGTTTGTATATGCGTTGGAATATACAAACCTATTTTTATTCAATCTTTACGTGAACTTTATCAATGGCATTATTACCATATCCTTTTCTCGACAAACACATCGACTTTCATATTGCGAAAAAAAAGAGGATTTGAGAGAATTTGAATAGGATTCAATCATTGCAGCATGATGGAGGGGAATTATGAAATACCATTCAGTATTTGATATCATCGGTCCCATTATGATCGGGCCATCTAGTTCACATACGGCAGGAGCTGCTAGAATCGGAAAAGCGGCACGGAGTCTTTTTGCTAGACAACCCAAAAAGGCGATCATCACCCTTTATGGTTCATTTGCCAAAACATATAAAGGGCATGGAACGGATGTTGCCATAGTAGGTGGAATTCTGGGCTTTGATACATATGATAATCGGATCGTCGATTCGCTTGTAATTGCAAAGGATCTAGGAATCGAAATTCAAGTTATTCCCTCAAATGAACAAAGTGAACACCCCAATACGGCTCGAATCTATTTAGAAGATGAGAAGGGAACATTGGAAATTGTTGGCGTATCGATTGGTGGTGGAAAAGTAGAGATCGTTGAAATTCAAGGATTTAAAATAAAAGTGTCGGGAAATCAACCATCATTAATTGTCTTCCATGAAGATCGTCATGGAGTGATTGCATCTGTTTCTACGACGTTAAGCAAATTTGAGATTAATATTGGTTATATGGAAGTGGCGAGAAAAGAAAAAGGATCAATTGCCATGATGGTAATTGAAACAGATCAACGAATTACAAGAGAAGTTCTTAATGAATTGGAATCACTAAAAGCTGTTCGACAAGTAGCACTCTTAAAAACATCATAGTGGGGGAAAAGGCCAGATGAAATTCACATCCATTGAACAACTTGTAGAGTTAGCGGAAACACAAGGAAAAAAAATCTCTGATATTATGATCGAATCGGAAATGGAAACCCATGAAAGGTCAAAGGAAGAGATTTTTGAGCAAATGAGAATGAGTCTACAGGTAATGAATGCGGCAATAGAAAAAGGTTTGAAGGAACAGGTGAGATCAAGAAGTGGACTTAGTGGTGGTGATGGACGTAAATTAGCCACCTACATAGAAAAGGGCCAATTTCTTTCAGGGGATACCATACTTGAAGCGGTAAGTAAGGCAATTGCAACCTCTGAAGTAAACGCTTCCATGGGGACGATAGTAGCAACGCCTACTGCCGGCTCGGTTGGGATACTCCCAGGGACGATCTTCGCTACGGCAAAAAAACTCAATTCATCAGAAGAGTCAATGGTTTATGCACTCTTTACTGCAGGAGCAATTGGACTTGTAATTGCGAATAATGCCTTCATCTCTGGAGCTGCTGGTGGATGTCAAGCAGAAATTGGTTCAGCAACGGCTATGGCTGCTGCGGCAATTGTTGAAATGGCAGGTGGTACACCAACTCAAGCAGCAAATGCATTAGGCATTGCATTAAAAAATATGTTAGGATTAACATGTGATCCTGTAGCAGGCCTTGTGGAAGTTCCATGTGTAAAGAGAAATGCAATGGGAGCTGCGAATGCAATGATCGCGGCCGATATGGCCTTAGCAGGAATCAAAAGCGTAATCCCACCAGATGAGGTGATTGAAACCATGTATCGTATCGGATGTGCAATGCCAATGCCTTTAAAAGAAACTGCTTTAGGAGGTTTAGCTACTACACCAACTGCCAAAAAATTAGAAAAAAAGATTTTTGGGAAACCATTACATGAATGATGATTCTTTATGGGGTATAGTGCATTAGATCAATCATTAGTTGGTGTAAAAGGGATTGGTATACAAAAGGCACGGCAATTTGAAGAGATGGGAATTCATACGGTTCGCGACCTCTTATTCTATTTTCCTTATCGTTATGTAGATTATCAGGTGAAAGATTTAGCTACTACGAATCATGGTGAGAAAATAACAGTTGAAGGAACGATTTATGGTCAACCTGTTTCGAAACGTTTACCAAAAAAACGGAGTCTCGTTTCTGTAAAAGTAGTGGTTGATCATTTCATGGTTACTGCCATTTGGTTTAATCGAGCTTATTTAAAAAATCAATTGCAATCGGGTCGCCCAATTTTATTAACGGGAAAATGGGATAAATATCGCTTACAAATCACAGTTTCGGAACACGAGTTCCTAGACACCTCTAAAACAACGAAAAAAGGACATCTTGTTCCTGTATATTCTCTACCATCCGATTTAGGGCTCACACAATCTGGTTTTCGAAAAATTATAGATCAAGCCATTCGCCAGTATTATTATGCATTAGAGGACTATTTGCCCCAAGAAGTAATCGATAAATATAAATTATATACGTTAAAAGAATCGATCCGGGCTATTCATTTCCCAAATGATCGATTGGATGGTAAAATGGCAAGACGACGATTGGTTTATGATGAATTGTTACTTTATCAAATGAGAATCCAGTTACTAAAGAAATTAAACCGACAAAACTGGCCAGGAATAAAAAGAAAAATTGAATTTGACAAAGTGAAAGCCTTTATTCGTTCATTACCTTTTTCCTTGACAGATGCCCAACTCCGAGTCATTGGAGAGATTCTAGGAGACATGGAACAAAGTTATGCAATGAATCGACTTCTACAAGGAGATGTCGGATCTGGAAAAACAGTTGTTGCTGCCGTGGCATTATACGCAAACTTTTTAAGTGGATATCAAGGGGCTCTAATGGTTCCTACAGAGATTTTAGCAGAACAGCATGCAGCATCATTAAAGAATTTATTTGCCAATACAACCATACAAGTTGAACTATTAACAGGTAGTCTTACTGAGAAAAATCGCGAGGCGGTGATTGGTCGGTTGCAAATGGGACTTACTGACGTTGTGGTAGGCACCCATGCACTGATTCAAGAAGACGTCTATTTCAAACAATTAGGGCTTGTTATCACGGATGAACAGCATCGTTTTGGCGTAGAACAACGAGCCATTTTACGACGAAAAAGTGATCATCTAAGTCCTGATGTCCTTTATATGACTGCTACACCAATTCCAAGGACTTTAGCGATTACTGCTTATGGTGATATGGACGTCTCGATCATCGATCAATATCCTGCAGGTCGAAAAAAAGTAGAAACCCATTGGGTTAGACCAAAACAATTTGAAAAAGTATTAGCTTTTATTGACAAACATGTTAGAAAAGGTAGACAAGCTTACGTGATTGCTCCCCTAATTGAAGAATCAGATAAATTAGATGTCCAGAATGCCATTGATATTTATCAACAACTTGGTGATTTTTTCCCAAACTTTAAAATTGGGCTTATGCATGGGCGACTTAAACCAAAAGAAAAAGATGAAGTCATGTCTCAATTTATTAAGAATGAAGTTCAAATCTTGGTATCGACAACTGTGGTTGAAGTTGGTGTTAACGTTCCCAATGCCACGATTATGGTGATTTATGATGCAGATCGATTCGGTTTAGCCCAACTTCATCAATTACGAGGACGTGTAGGACGGGGAGAGCATCAATCTTATTGTATTCTCGTGGCTGATCCGAAGTCAGAGACGGGGAAGGAAAGAATGCGCATTATGGAACAGACGAATAATGGATTTGAGATTTCACGTCGAGATTTGGAATTGCGTGGACCAGGTGATTTTTTTGGTGTGAAACAAAGTGGACTCCCTGAGTTTAAACTTGCAGATCTGATGCAAGATTACCGAACATTAGAAGTTGCAAAAAAGGATGCAGAATTTCTAATTCACGGAGAAGTCTTTTGGCATGATCTAAAATGGGAAAAGTTAAGAATTGAATTGGAACGAGTTGGGGGATTATTTGAACAAGTTCTCGAAGGATAAAAAAATCCCACAGGGTAATTTCCCTGTGGGGTCAATGCACATCTATCGTGCATTAACGGAAAATGGGAGAGGAGAAACCGGAGGAAGAGCTTATGGGGAAACGTAAGTCTTCTCCGCGGTTGTCAGCAATACCTTGTGTATTGCTACTAAATATCCTTTCCGTTTTTTTCAAAAATATACATAACCTTAAAAAATTTTTTAAGGAGGCAATCGCTTCCTTTTCTTTTTATCAGTATGAGTAAAATTATTGTGGGAGAAAAAATAACCTCTTCATCCAGATAACGGAATTTCTGTTGTCTGGATGAGGAGGACACTAAGCGTAAGCACAGTAGTAAATAACAAAAAATATAGAAAAGAGGGTCTCTCCTTGGTAGAATCATAGTTAAGCACACTAGATACAAGGAGTGAACCCTCATGAAAAATAATACCACAGAATACCCAACATTAAAAGAGATAG